>CAYYND010000007.1:0-32890 GCA_964472845.1 uncultured Lachnospiraceae bacterium
CCTCGGCAACGGGACCGTCTATCTGAAGACCGTTCCAATCTATGATAAAGCAAAGGTTATCAAGCTTATAGTGCGCGGCGAACATAGCCGCCTCCCAGACCTGTCCCTCCTCGCTCTCGCCGTCTCCGATGATAGCATATGTGCGATAATCCTTGCCGTCTATCTTAGCCGCAAGTGCCATGCCACACGCCGCGGAAACACCGAGTCCGAGCGAGCCTGTCGTCATATCAACGCCGGGGGTATGCTTCATATCGGGATGTCCCTGAAGGAAGGAATCCGTCTGACGAAGCTTTTTAAGCTCCTCTGTCGGGAAATAACCCATGTGTGCAAGTGCCGCATAGAGTGCAGGTGCCGTATGCCCTTTAGAAAGCACGAGCCTGTCTCGATCTGCCCATTTGGGATCCTTGGGATCTACGTTCATCTCCTCCGCGTAAAGATACGCCATAATGTCAGCTATCGAGAGAGAGCCGCCCGGATGTCCCGAAGCTGCGGCGTGAACCCCCTCAAGCGCGCCGAGACGTATCTGAGCGGCGAAGGTCTTTAGCCTGTTGTTTTTTGCCTGTTCCATTTAATCGTTCCTTTCAAAAATGATTTATATAATTTAATTCTGTTCTTCAATCGTATTAGGCAACACCGAGCGCGTCAAAGAGCGGCATCGATGAATATAGGGCAGTGATCCGAGGCAAGCAAGGCCTCTTCGTCCACGATCACCTCATATGCAAGTGCCCTTGCCGCACCGTGCGTAAATATATGATCTATTGAAAGCTCCTTCTCAAAGTTCGGAGTTATCGGCGTGTTATATGTACCGGACTCGGGATCGTAAGTCGGATATGCGTGATGGGATCGATACGGTGAGCTTTCGGATGCCGCATCTCGCGCCTCTTGAAGACCCGCCGCAAGGAGCGCCTGTATCGGAGGCTCCGAGGTGCGACAGTTGAAGTCGCCCGTAAAGAAAGCGGGATAAGGATACTTTTCGCGGAGCCATTCATAGAGTGCCAAGATTTCTCGGGAATTTTCTATCCTCGCCGCTCTGCCCGCGTCATCCGACGTCCAATAATAATGGGTATTTACTATTATGAAACGGCTGAGATCCGTCTTGTTTTCGAGCACTGCCCACGTTACGCTTTTCGAGCCGACGTCATTAAGTCCCGAATAATAGTGCCAGCCCTTATCAAGTACGGTGTATTTATTCTTAAGGTACACGATGGGTGTATAATTATTGTGATGTTCGTTTGTGGGTGTCACCTCGACCTCTGCATAGAGGTCCGAGACGAGGTCCATAATATTCGGGCTTTCGGCGCGACTTTTCGGCGAGCACTCCTGCATTCCGATGACATCGGGAAGATATCTGTGATATATTACCGCGAGGTTGTCGTCGCGGTCTGCTATGGGGCACTCCTTTTTGCAGTTCCCCCAGATATTGCTGCTCATTATCCTCACATCGGCGCCCGATCTGAGCACATTTTTCATAGTCAGGACCTCCTTAATATCAGACACATCCGTATCCCATTGTACCTAACAATTATATCACAAATTCCGACGGGGTGCAATAGATATTTTCAATTTTATTTATTTACGTCTCAAAAAGTAACGCAGTTAAATATCAAGTTCATATATTGTTCTTGACATTTCGGGGCTTATGAGGTATAATACTTCCGTATGATGTTTTCTCGTGAAAGGAATGAAACCGAATATGGACCGTGATCAGAACAAGATCAAAGTAAAGATAAAGCTTCTGCGCGACACGGAGCTTCCGACATATGCTACCGAAGGCTCTGCCGCGATCGACCTGCGCTCAGCCGCGGACGATATGATATTGAGACCGGGCGATCGCGTTGTCATTCCCACAGGTATCGCCATAGAACCGGAGACACGCGGCGTCGTTGCCGTGGTTGCCGCTCGCAGCGGTCTCGGAGTAAAGCACGGGATCACGCTGGCAAACGGTATAGGCGTGATAGATTCGGATTACAGAGGCGAGATACACGTTTGTCTTGTAAACAACGGCAAGGAAAGCTTTAAAATATCGAGAGGAGACAGAATAGCTCAGCTTATGTTTCTTCCCGTCTTTGCCGCCGAGCTCATACAGTCCGAGGCGCTCGGAGATACCGACCGAGGCGCAGGCGGATTCGGCTCTACGGGGATAAAGTAAAGACGGCAAACGGCGCAAGAGTTCAGCCAACGTCGAATCTCTGTACACGACTGTTTAACATTCAAATTTGTGCCGCCGTGCGCGGCGGAATGGAGATCATTATGAAAAATAAAACCGCGTCCGCGTTCAAAAGAGCATGGCTTGTCATCGTCTGTCTTTCGGTGACCCTTTCGCTCGTCTCGTGCGGCGGCTCGGCACCCAACATTGAGGACATACGCGAAAGAGTCGAATATCTGATAGAGGGCGCGTTCGAGATCAACGAAATATTTTTCGGCAACGGTCTGCCCATAGACGAAGGAGGCGCGGCTGTTTACGGAAAGGTAGATGGCTACGATTACGTTTCAAACGAAGCCAAATATCGAACCGTGATACAGATAAAAGAAGCCGCCGAAAAGATCTACTCTGCGGATTATCTCAAATACATTTACGATACCGTATTTCAGGGATATGCCGATCCCACGGTGGGTATCATCACCGCTCGTTTTATCGAGGAAAACGGAGAGCTTTTGCAAAGCAGTGACAACGAACCGCTTTACAACGGCATACGCAAATACGATTATTCGACTATGAAGATAGTAAGGCCGAGCAATGCAAATGTCGTAAATATCAATATTACAGCTTGGATAGAGGGCGGAGAGCTCCCCGAAACATCTGTTGACTTCAGCGACGAATACAACGATATGATAAGCGGTCAGCGGCACACGGTTCGTCTGACTCTCGTAAAGCAAAACGGCGAATGGTATCTCGATACCCCCACGTATTAAAACATCCCGCGATAATAAATTAAGGAGAAACACAAATGAAAAAGATAATTAAAACCGTAATCACTTGCACACTTCTCTTCTCTTGCCTTATGGTGCTTCCGTCCTGCTCGGGCAAGAAGCAGTACACCGCACTCGAAGGTTATTGGATAATCGAAGACGATACGACGTCCGTAATAGTCGCCATATCCGTAGAGAAAAAGAATAATTACATCACATTTCTTGACAACACGCTTGAAGCGAAAGCCATAACCGCTACATTCAAAATCGAGGGAAAGGATCTCGTGATCACTTGTACGACACCGGACGAGATGAAATATCTCGGCGGCACCGATAACACGCTGATAACCCCTTACGTGCTTTCCGAGGATGGGCTGAGCCTTACTCTTACCTACGCGGGAAAAACGGTAAATCTTACCAAGTTTACAAAAGACCTGTCAAACGTTCCTAACCTTGATCAGATAAAATAACGACTCGGAGGAATTTTTTATGATGTATCTTTCAACCTCAACTTCCATTATGAGAGGTATCCCGGGCAGTCGAGAAAAATACACGGTCGAGGAAAGCCTCAAAGCGCTCAAGACCGCCGGATATGACCACGCCGATATAAGTCTTTGGAGCCTGTGCGGACACGGCGATATAATGGATTCGGATAATTGGGAATCAAGCATCGAGAGCATAGCGGCGGCATCTAACGAGCTGTCTCTTCCCGTATATCAGACACACGGAAACACATACTCGGGACTTCAATGGGATGACCCCGCCTTCCCGGATCACGAATATATATTTATGACGAATATGCGTTGCTTGAAAGCGACAAAGATGCTCGGAGCCAAGTGGATGGTAATGCACCCGTATAACCTTCCGCACGAAAAGCTTTACAGCGCAAAGCGAGGGTTGGAAGAGAACCTTTTGAAATTTGCTCCTTACATTGAGGAAGCCAAAAAGCTCGGTATCGGGATCGCCATCGAAAATATGGTAGACTTCGGCAGACGCCGCAGACGCTATTGCGGCGGAGATATATTCGAGCTTATCGAGCTTGTTGACACGATAAACGATCCCTCCGTCGGCATCTGCTTTGATACGGGACACGCAAATGAATCAGGTATGGATGCCGCTGAGGGCATCAGAGCCGCAGGAAAGCGAATCAAATGTCTGCACGTCAACGATAACAAAGGCGTAACAGATGATCATCTGCTTCCGTATTTCGGTACGATCAATTGGACCGACACGGTACACGCGATCAAAGAGATCGGATATGAGGGCGATTTCGCCTACGAGATCGGCTCGCAGAAGATCCCGCGCGAATGCCGCACTGAATGGTTAAGGTACACCGCCGAGCTCGGCAGAAAGCTTATGGCGTTGTAAGCACTTTGGAATTTACAAATTTATAAACATCAAAAAGCTTACCGATGTATCATCACTCGGTAAGCTTTTTTGATCCTTGACGGAGACTCGGTTTTATCTGCTCGGGTAAACTATATTATGGATCTTTGCAATATTGACAAACATACGGATGCCGCTAACGCAAGGCGTCGGGATCGACAGGATCTTGCCGCTCCGCATCACAAGTTTGACGGTAAACGGTGTCACCGCAAGAGATTCTATATCGGTATATTCCGCGTCGAAGCGTTGTCCAAACGCGCCGAAATAGATAAATCCGTCCTCTCCGCAATAAATTTTTATACGGCAGGCGCAAACGATAAACAAAACGCAGACGGCGATAACAGCACCGAATACGGCTATCCAGACGGGCGTTAGGTTGCCTATCAGCCCGAGCAGCGCACAAATAGCTATAACCGCCGCAAAAAAGACGTTAAATCTGTTCGCTCTGACCGTAGCACCGCCCTGCTTCATCTTTTGATCCCCCGTACGATATCATTAACATAACAACATTGTACCACAGTTCGGTGCTTTTTTCAAGTACCGAACTGACGTTTTTTCATCCTTTGCCAATTGACAAATCCGTAAGTGTCGTTTATCAAAAACACGGTAAAGCACACGACCATAGGAATATACGAACTATCCTCGAGGCTCGCGAGCACCCACAGGAATGACGAGCACGATATCATTTGCGGCGTATGCCAGCGCGTAATAGTGACTGCGCATAAAAGTAAACGTGACCGCAAGAAAGCTCGTGCTGACCGACACGGTACTGAAAAAGAGGTTTTCGGTGTGAAGCGCCTTCAACACGAAGTAGAACGCCGTCGTTACGGCTATCGTCATAACGAAGATAAGCAGAAGATTTTTTCGGCTGACGCGATTCACCTTTACCTCGGCAGAACCGTGATAAGGATTTTTCGCCCACGAGATCGCGCTCATAATTGCCATCGGAGCACTCATACCGAGATAGGTTATCATTTCGCCGTAGTAGGCGAAATAGAAGGATATTATACCGTAAAAGACGGCGAATACTACCGTAAGTATCTGACCGATGACGTAACCTTTGGCTACGAATATCAATGCCGTAACACCGATAAGCGAAGCGATAAGGCTTAATACATCATCGGACGGCGACAGAGCATAGCACGATATTATAACAGCAAGCGACGAAATCCATATCGTACGCTCGAGCCGAGTAAGCTCGGTAAAGCACTTAACGATTTTTTTGAGCTTTTCAAATTTCATAAAAAAATACCTCCCAAAGTATCGGAGACCGGCTCCGACAAAATAAAAAAACGCCGCCGTGTACCCTTTGCGTCTTCAAGGACCTAACGACGCTCAGTGCTACCCGGTGGCAGTTCATATATGTTTACGTTATTATTGTACCACATATTTTGAGATATGTCAACAGTTTTCAATGCTTTTCGGTCGATGTTTTTAGCATTTTATGGTTGACAAACTCCAAAACATTATGATATAACGAATTTGTAGGAAAGCGCCTACAAATATATCGTAAATATTCAAGGAGGTGAAAAAGAAACTTCTCTAACGCATCCCCCAAAAAACGACAAATTAAGAAAAGGAGTACAAGAGATGAAAAAAAACGATATGAGGAGAAAAAATATGAGAAAATTTTCTGTATACTTTTTAGTTTTTGTTACGCTGACCTTTATGATGTTATTCACCTATGGTTGTTCTTCGACAAAAACGCCAAATAACAACGATGACTCCGCGCACGACTTTAAAGAAGAACTGGAAGAATTTTGCGATCTTGATATGACATCAAAGCCGACAAGAGCAGATATGGAAACCATACGCGTAGGTATGCCTTTTAATGAGGTTGTGGCAAAGATAGGTAAGCCGCATAATCTGGCAAATGGGTTCAGTGCGTCGGGCTATTTCTGCTGGATCACATCCGATGATTACTATTACGTCATAGAACTCTGCCCTGACTCATCCTTATCACTCGAGGACGCGGGCAATATGTCAATGTCTGAGTATTACAGCACCTCAACGGTAAATTCTGTGTTGTTCGGCAAACCCCTATCGGAAACCGAGTCTTCCGATTAAGACGTTTTAAAACGCCAAAGTAAATATAAATATGGGACTGTCGCATTACGGCAGTCCCTCTTTAAGTATATTATCGATTTATATTGACCTATATCTCAATAGATTTTAATATTTTTCGCATACGGTACTTGATTTTTGCTGTAAAATATGATAAAATTGTCCTCAACAATGTAATTATATCTGCGAAAGGAGCTGTAAGATATGCTCAACAATATTCCCGTATCATTTTCCGGTGTTCAGCCCTCGGGCAACCTTACAATCGGAAACTATCTCGGTGCTATTAAAAACTTCGGCGCTTATTCCGAAAAATATAAATGCTTTTATTGCGTTGTCGATATGCACGCAATAACCGTGCGTCAGGTTCCCGCAGACCTGCGCAGAAGAACATACGAGACTCTGGCGCTTTACATCGCCTGCGGACTCGACCCCGAGAAGAACACGCTCTACGTTCAGTCGCACGTGCCCGCGCACGCCGAGCTTTCGTGGATGCTCAACTGCTTCACTATGTTCGGCGAGCTCGGAAGGATGACGCAGTTTAAGGATAAGAGTGCGCGTCACGCAGACAATATAAACGCGGGACTATTTACCTATCCCGTACTTATGGCGGCAGATATTCTGCTCTACCAGACCGATATCGTTCCCGTTGGTATAGATCAGAAACAGCACGTAGAGCTGACACGTGATATTGCGGAAAGGTTCAATCAGATATATCCCGATACGTTTACCATTCCCGAGCCCGTTATGGCAAAGAGCGGCACGAAAATAATGTCGCTGAACGATCCCACGAAAAAGATGAGCAAATCGGACGAAAATCCCAACGCCGTCGTATACATTCTCGACGACAAGGACGCGATCATCCGCAAGTTCCGCCGTGCGGTCACGGATTCCGATAACGTGATAAGTTTTGAGAACGGCGGCGCGGGAATAAAAAACCTTATGTCGATATACTCTTGCTTTACAGGCAAGGAATATCCCGAGATCGAGCGCGAATTTTCCGGGCTCGGATACGGGGACTTTAAGCTTGCCGTGGGCGAGGCGTGTGCCGATGCGCTGGCACCCGTGCAGGCAAAATACAAGGAGCTGCTCTCCGACAAAGCGTACCTCGAAGCACTTATGAAAAAAGGCGCCGATGAGGCATCATATTATGCAAGAAAGACGCTTTCAAAGGTTAAGCGCAAGCTCGGATTTGTCGCGCTTTAACGCATAAATTAACAAATTAAAAAACCAAAATGACGGCAATATGCCGTCACATAACTACCCGTGGCACAGCTGGATAGCGCGCAAGACTCCGACTCTTGAGGTCGCAGGTTCGAATCCTGTCGGGTAGGTCGTGAAAAAGTCACCTTTGCCTTCAGGCAAAGGTGACTTTTTCAATGATATCCGTTCCTTGCGGAACGGGTGATATATTTATCCCATTAATTACGGCTACATCAAGGGAACGATGTCAGCCGATGGCGAAGAAGAGGATGCTTATATTTTAGGCGTAAACGAACCGGTCGCCGAATTTACGGGAAGAGTTATCGCGTTGATACGCCGCGAAAACGATACAAAGAATAAATGGGTAGTAGCACGGGACGGAATGGTCTTCACACGCGAGGAAATTGCAACTCAAACGCATTTTCAAAAGCAATACTTCAAATCAAAGATCATTTTGCTATATCCGTAGCCGCTTTGCGTGCTTTTGATAGTTCTTACCTAAATTCTGCTCCGTTTGCCCATTCTTTCGCAAAAAAGTTCAAAGGATCGTCTCTATCACCGCGTGATCGGTGGCAAGGACGACCCTTCTAACTTTTACCTATTTTGAACGAGACTGCAAGCCGATACGCTTCTTATATTCCGACGGCAGGCAACCAACGTTTTTGACGAATGCGGCGATATACGACGACTGACTTCTGAAGCCGACTGCATAGGATGCCTCGGCAACGGTCATATTGCCGATAAGGGCAAGGCTCTCGGTGATCCTGCGCTTTGTAAGGTAGTCCGAAATCGATATATTGAATTTGTTTTTGAATTTTCTTGAAAGGTGCTCGCGGCTGTAATAAAAATGTTCGGCAATATCTGCGGTGGACGGGATCAAGGCGTATTCCCTGTCTATGTAATCCTTGACCTCGGCGATATCCTCATCGAGTCGGTCTCCGTCAAGTGCCGCCTCGTCGGAAGCGCTCAGTGCTCCAAATATCTGCAATATATAAGCCTTGGCGATAAGCGCGGCGTAGTTTGGGTCACTCTTTGTCGCAAGATCGGCTTTTTTTAATGCCGTAAGTATCTCTTCAGCCATATTTTTACCGAGTGACAAGGCGGACGCCTCGGGATCCTTCATAAAATCAGTAACGGGAGCAAGCTTCCCGTCGATCTCAAAAAAATCATCCGAAAAATACATAACGTAGCGCTCGTATCTTGATGGTGATATAAGCCTTGCGGTATGCACCTGCCCCGGAGCAAACCATATGGCGGAGAGCGGCATAGGTCTTATGACAGCGTTGTCTTTGATATATTCGACGTCTCCGCCGATATATATCAACAGCTCATAATATTCGTGCATATGCAGTCCCTCGGTAAATTCTTCCCTTGAGCTGTACACCGTATCACGGTGCGAAAAGATCATATTTCCGTCGATGACGCGGTCGGTCCAGCCCGACAGATTTTTATACCCCGCGCAGGGCGATCCGTCGGAAGTGCCTGCATATACGCCTTTTATTTCGTGTGATCTTATGTATTGATCGGATATTTTCATTTTTACCTCGATGATATCACAAATTCAAAACAACAGTGTCACATCACGTGTAGAATTTTGAATTTGAAAGGTTTATACTGATAATAGATTTTAATACATTCCATCAGATTTGTCAATAGGAGATAGCAAAAAATGGGTGAGCTTATGAAAAAAAGCCGTCGCGCGGATGTTTGCGTGGTCGGCGGCGGACTTGCGGGAACCTGTGCCGCGATCGCGGCGGCAAGACACGGCGCCCGGGTCGTGCTTATGCAGGACAGACCTATGCTCGGCGGCAACGCCTCAAGCGAAATAAGAATGTGGGTCTCGGGTGCGGGAAGCCGTGTTCGCAACCTTCAGGAAACGGGGCTTATGGAGGAGATATTGCTCGAAAATATGCATCGTAATCCATCAAGAAATTTTTCGGTATGGGATTCCATACTCTACGAAAAAGTAAAGGCAGAGGGCAACATTGAGCTTTTGCTCAACTGCGCTTGCTGCTTTGCGGATTGCGAGGACTCGGTGATCAAGAGCGTAACGGGCTTTCAGCTGACGACCTACACCTGGCAAAGGGTCGTGGCAGATGTCTTTATCGACTGCTCGGGCGACAGCATCCTTGCCGAGCTCTCCGATGCCGAATATATGGTCGGACGCGAGGCGAAAGAGACCTTCGGTGAGTCCTTCGGCGTGGATAAGGCGGACAAAAAGACTATGGGAATGAGCCTTATGATACAGGCGCACGAGACGGATCACAAATGTGAATTTATTGCCCCCGATTGGGCATACAAATTTAAAACAGATGAAGAAATGAAATTCAAGCCGCACGAATGTCTTGACAAGATAGGAACCAACTTCTATTGGATCGAGCTCGGCGGCGAGGCGGATTCGATCCACGACACCGAGGAGATACGCGACGAGCTGATAAAGATCGCGTACGGCGTATGGGATCATATGAAGAACCAAGGCGAGCACGGCGCGGACAATTGGGAGCTTGATTTTATCGGCTTCCTTCCCGGCAAGCGCGAGAGCCGCAGGTATGTCGGCGATTACATACTTACTCAAAACGACGTTGAAAACGGAAGGCAGTTCCCCGACGAGGTCGCTTACGGCGGCTGGCAGATAGACAATCATCTTCCCGGTGGATTTGCAATGAGCGGTGCTAAGGAAGGTCATCTTCAGAAAAAGCGACTGACCGAGCCTTACGGGATACCGTTCCGTTCGCTCTATTCAAAGAATGTCGAGAACCTTATGTTTGCGGGACGAAACATAAGCGCATCGCACATAGCCTTTGCCACGGTCAGAGTTATGGGAACCTGCGGAATTATGGGTCAAGCGGTTGGAACCGCCGCGGCGCTTATGACTAAATACGGTATGACGGCACGCGAGCTGTGCGCCGAAAAGATAGGCGAGCTTCAAGATGTGCTTATGGAGGACGACTGCTTTCTCCCGGGACTCAAGCGCAAGCTCTCTCCGCTCTGCACCCCCGAGACGCTCTCTGCGGTCTGGGGCGATCCGAGCGCGCTTCTTAACGGTATGGAACGCAAGATCTGGGGCAACGACAACGGCTATTGGGGTATGTGCGACCGCGCCATTACCTACACCTTCAAGGAAAAGACACACATCTCGGATTTTCGTCTCATAGTTGACAGTGATCTCGACCGCGAATACACCGAGGGCAACCCCGCGGTGCTCAATATCTCGGCAACGCTTTTCAGACGTATAGATTACAACTACACGACATTCGGATTTCCGAAATGTATGCTCAAGTCCTTCAAGATAGAGGCACTTGACGAGACGGGCGAGTGGCAGACGGTCTACGAGACACACAACAATTATCAGCGTATGATAAGAAAGCCGCTTGATATCGATACGATGGCGATAAGGCTCATTCCTTTGGGAACCTATTTCTCCGAGGCGATGTGGAACACCTACGGCAGTGCGCAAGCGCACATATTTGCATTTGAGGTAAGATAAGATGGATAGATATGGATTATCCGACCCCAACGGGTTATTCAAGGGTAACGGTCCGCTCCTTATCGCGCACAGAGGGTATACGCCGAAAGCGCCCGAGAACTCTCTTATATCATTTTCCGAGGCGGCAAAACGCGGATATTGGGCGATCGAGACCGACGTTCACACAACGCTTGACGGAGTGCTCGTTTGCTGTCACAACTTTTCGCTTTCAAAAATGTACGGCGCATCGATGAAGATCGAGGAGCATACTTACAAAGAGCTATCGGAACTCTACATTATGGCGGGCAACAATGCAGACAAATATTCGCGCGGAGAGCTGAGGCTTCCCCTTTTTGACGAATATCTTGACATATGCAAGAAGAGCGGCTGTGTACCGTTCATAGAGACCAAAGGAGATATCGTCGGCAAAACGCTCAACGCAGTGGAAAGATTTGATCTCGTACGCCACGCCGTCCTATCGTCGATAAATTTTGATCACATATCCGAGGCAAGGAAGCTTAACAAGGATATCTTTGTCCATCATATCTTCAGCACTCCGGAACAGATGGAGATCATAGCAGGATACGGGAACGGCGGACTTTCATATAATTACCCGATACTTGATGAGGTTCCGAAGGGACTTATCGAGATGACTCACGAGCACGGTGTGCGTGTTTGTCTGCGTGCGGGCGACAGTGTCGAAAGCATCAAGCGGATGACGGAGATGGCGCTTGACTATATTCCGACCAACTGTATGGAGCCCCATCGGCTTCCCGAGAGCATTTCCTGAAAAAAGGACAAAAATCCATCCCAAAAAATACAATTCAGAATCGTCAAGACTAAAGCCCCTCGGAGGTGCTTACACTATCCCGAGGGGCTTATTTTTATACGTTTGTAAATTTCAGAGCATTAAAGTTTAGTGCTTCAAGCCTAAAGCTTAGGGTGTTATCAGTTTTTAAGGCTGTGGATAGGTGCGGGGATCCTTCCGCCTCTGTTGACAAAGCGCGCGGGCGAATACGGCTTAACTTCCATAACGGGAGCATATCCGAGCAAGCCGCCAAAGTTTACGCTGTCTCCCGGCTTTTTGCCGTATGCGGGTATAACGCGCACTGCGGTGGTCTTGGTATTTGCAACGCCGATCGATATCTCGTCGGCGATTATGCCGCATATAACAGCCTCATCTGTATCGCCCGGAATGGCTATCATATCAAGTCCGACCGAGCAGACCGCCGTCATAGCCTCCAACTTTTCAAGTGTAAGCGCGCCCCTCTCGACCGCGGCTATCATTCCCTCGTCCTCGGACACGGGTATAAAGGCGCCCGACAGTCCTCCGACGTGCGATGATGCCATCGTTCCGCCTTTTTTGACTGCATCATTAAGCATCGCAAGCGCCGCGGTGGTTCCGCAGCCGCCGCAAGACTCAAGTCCCATATTTTCAAGTATACGGGCAACCGAATCTCCGATCGCGGGCGTGGGAGCAAGTGACAGATCGACGATACCGAACGGAACATTCAGTGCGCTTGCCGCTTCGTGCGCGACGAGCTGACCGACACGTGTGATCTTGAACGCCGTCTTTTTTATTATATCCGCAAGCTCGGAAAGATCGCAATCTCCCGCGCGAGCGATAGCGGAGCTTACGACGCCGGGGCCCGAAACACCGACGTTTATCGCGCAATCAGGCTCACCGACGCCGTGGAACGCGCCCGCCATAAACGGGTTATCCTCCGGTACATTGGCAAACACGACAAGCTTTGCACATCCGATCGAATTATCATCCCTTGTAAGGTATGCCGCGCGCTTAACGGTACTTCCCATAAGCTTGATGGCATCCATATTTATTCCGGCTTTCGTCGTAGCAACATTTACCGAGGAGCACACGAGAGAGGTCTCGGCAAGTGCTTCGGGGATAACGGAAATAAGGTTTCTGTCCGCCTGTGTAAATCCCTTGTAAGGTATGCCGCGCGCTTAACGGTACTTCCCATAAGCTTGATGGCATCCATATTTATTCCGGCTTTCGTCGTAGCAACATTTACCGAGGAGCACACGAGAGAGGTCTCGGCAAGTGCTTCGGGGATAACGGAAATAAGGTTTCTGTCCGCCTGTGTAAATCCCTTGTGCACGAGCGCGGAAAATCCGCCTATAAAGTTCACTCCGACGGCATCGGCGGCGCGCTGGAGCGCGTGCGCGACCTTTATGTAACCCTCGGGCGAGATCCTGCCGCCTATCAGCGAAACGGGCGTCACGGAAACACGTTTATTTACTATCGGAACTCCGTAGCGGCTTTCAAGCTCACAGCCCACGCGAACAAGATCCTTTGCCTTATTCGTTATTTTATCGTATATACGCTCGCAAAGTCTGTCCTCGTCGTCGCTGACGCAATCGAAAAGCGATATACCCATAGTTATGGTACGGATATCGAGGTTCTCCTGACTTATCATATTTATGGTTTCAAGAATATCAGCCGTATTAAGCATTTATTTGCGATCCTTTCGTAGTTGTTTGCAAATATTTCAAGATCATATATGGTGCATCGTGTTGAAAACGTCCTCGTGCATAACGTGCACGTCAAGTCCGCTTTCCCTGCCGAGCTCGGAAAGATATCTTGAAAAATCGCCAAAGGGAGAGGACAGCGACGTAATATCCGTTAGCATTATCATCGCAAAATACTCGCCCGTGACCGTCTGTGTGATATCAAGTATATTAACATTATGCTCCATACAGACCTTACTTACCTTTGCAATGATACCTATTGTATCTTTTCCGACGACGGTAATTACCGCCTTCATTGTTTTCGTCATAATCAACCTCCGTATCCGTTTGACATCGGAATATCTTAATTTATACAGCCGCCGATCCTGCGGTCAATCTATTATATCACTAACAGTGGGATTTGTCAATATTGCCGCTCATATCACTAAGAGGTGCCGTTATGCGCTTTTCGGAACCGCCGCACGAGGGAAAAAATAGCCTTTCGTACTTGACAAATGATAGAGTATCTGTTATAATTCACTATGTATACTACTTGTAAACAACTCACTCAATCTATAAATATTTTGGAGGAAAAAATATGAGACTTCGTCCCCCTGCAACACCGCTTATAACAATAGACCCTTATTTTAACGTCTGGTCACAGGCTGACATCCTTACTTCCGAGCCTACCGTACACTGGACAGGAAGACCAATAAACCTTTGCGGTGTACTCAATATCGACGGAGAGTCATTCCGATTTATGGGCGCGGATGAGAGCATCCCCGCTATGAAGCAGACATCCCTCGACGTTGATGCCTTTACATCTACGTACGTATTTGAGCAAAACGGTGTAAAGCTTGAGGCGAAATTCACCTCGACACTTATTCCCGATGATCTGTATATACTCACAAGACCCGTCAGCTACTTAAAGCTCTCCGCAAGTTCGACCGACCGCAAGACGCACACCCTGAGCGCCAAGGTCAGCGTTTCGGAGCAGATATGCCTTGATGTTGCGTGTCAGTCCGCCGTATTTGTAAAAAAGCTCGGCAACACGGTAAGAATGGGAACTAACCGTAATCCCATACTCGGAAGATCCGGCGACGATCTTCGCATAGATTGGGGATACTTCTACCTTACGGCTGATCAGGCAAACGCTTACGGCGAAAAGAAAGACGGTATGACATACGCTTGCGTTGAATTTCCCTTCGACAGCAAGGGAGAGGCTCTCGTTACGTTTGCGTACGATGATATAAAGAGCATTGAATATTTCGGCGAGCATCTCTCTTCATATTGGAACAAAGACGGTGCCAAGATCACGGATGAGATAAAAAAGGCTCGCCGTGACTACGATACAGTATACGCGCGTTGTCAAGCCATCTCCGACAGACTTTTCATCGACGCCACAAAAGCCGGCGGCGAAAAATATGCGGAGCTCCTTATGCTTGCCTTCCGTCAGGTCATCAGCGGACATAAGGTTGCGGTAGACCCAAACGGCGAGATACTCTTCATCTCCAAAGAATGTTACTCAAACGGCTGCGCGGCAACGGTTGACGTAAGCTATCCGTCCATACCTATGTTCCTCATATACAACCCCGAGCTGATAAAAGGTATGATGCGTCCGATAATAAGATATGCCGGAAGTGACGAGTGGAAATATGATTTTGCCCCCCACGATGCGGGAACATACCCGAAGGTCAACGGTCAGGTATACGGCGGAAACAGGCTTGAAAAGCAGATGCCCGTTGAGGAATGCGGTAATATGATAATAATGGATGCGGCAGTTGCAATAGCCGAAAAGGACAGCTCCTTCGCTATGTCGCACAAAGATCTGCTCGATTCCTGGGTAAAGTATCTTTTGGACAACGGCAGAGACCCCGAAAACCAGCTCTGCACCGATGACTTTGCCGGTCACCTGGCACACAACTGCAACCTCTCGCTTAAAGCTATAATGGGAATCGCCTCCTACGGTATAATTCTCGGAATATCCGGAGACCGCGAGAGTCAGAAAAAATATATCAATATCGCACGCGATATGGCAGCCGATTGGGCAGTCCGTGCATCAAACGGAGACGGCAGCTATCGACTCGCATTCGACAAGCCCGGCACGTTCAGTATGAAGTACAACATAGTTTGGGATAAGCTTTTCGGAACCGGCATAATGGACAGGACCGTTGTCGAATCCGAGGTAGCATCGTACAGACGCGAAACTCACCCCTACGGTCTGCCGCTCGACAACCGTCAACCCTACACAAAGAGCGATTGGCTCGTATGGACGGCAACTCTTGCAGAAAACCGCGATGTATTCGAAGAGATGATAGCTCCGCTTTGGGATGCCTTCAACTACACTTCCTCGCGCGTTCCTATGACGGATTGGTATTGGACACGTACGGGACTTCACAAAACGTACATGTCAAAAACTCACATCGGCAATGGCACGCTGGAAAAGAGCTTCAGAAACCGTACGGTTCAAGGCGGACTCTTCATCAAACTGCTTGAATACACGGGCAAGATGAAGATAGATCTTTGAGTCGGGCAATATCGAAACATATAAATACGTAAAGAAGGGAGATACTATGCTTAAGATATCTGCGTCATCGCGCTTTCACACGGTCCATCCAAACGGAAGCTTCAGTGGGATCGAAATGGTGGAACATTTTCACAAGGTAGGCTTTGAGGGAATAGATTATGACCTTGAGGCGGTCACCGACACGATGGATAAGGACAATTGGAGAGCGGAGCTTTCCGAGGTCGTCGAGCTTGCACAAAAATACGGCATACGTATGGACTTCGGTCATCTTCCCTTTCATCACAAGGGAGACAAACGCGCGGACAGCATATACGGTATGGACGGAATTATGAGATGGGCGATCGAGGCGGCAGGCTTTGCCGGAATAAAGAACGCGGTCATTCATCCCATAGGAAAAAGCATCCCTTATGAAGAATTCGATCCCGAGGCAGAGTTTCGCAAGAACATTGAATATTTTACTCCGCTCGCAGAGTTCGCGGTCAAACACGGTGTAGTGCTCGCGTTTGAGAATATGAGAAGTCCCGATGAGGCAAAAGGCAAGCACAGATTTGCCTCAACCGCCGAGGAGATCGCAAGGCTTGCGGATCACTTCGGAATGTGCAACTGCTGGGACTTCGGTCACGCCAACACCTCAAAGGTGCCGCAGGGAGAATCGCTGAGATATCTCGGCAAGCGGCTTTCCGTGCTTCACGTCAACGATAATCACGGCGGCGAAGATGAGCACATCCTTCCCTACTTCGGCACGATAGATTGGGCCGAGGCGATGCAGGGGCTGAAGGACAGCGGCTTTGACGGATGCCTGAACTATGAGTGTCGTATGATACGTGTTCCCGCCGAGGTCCGCGAGGAGATCGGCAGATATGCTGTTGCTCTCGGCAAAAAACTTCAAACCCTTTGATCACAATCTAATGTTTTAGTTTTATGCAGAGGTCTGTGGGCTGATTTTAGGCACATCGACCTCTGCGAAAGGATTTTTATGCAGATCTACAATTCACTTACAAGAAAAAAAGAAGAGTTCGTTCCTCGGGTCGCAGGCAAGGTCAATATGTACACCTGCGGACCTACCGTATATCACTATGCGCATATAGGCAACCTTCGTTCCTACATTATGGAGGATGTGCTCGAAAAATATCTTTCCTATCTCGGATACGACGTCGATCGTGTTATGAATATAACCGACGTAGGACATCTGACGAGCGATGCCGACACAGGCGAGGACAAGATGCTCAAGGGCGCAAAAAGAGAGAAAAAGACCGTGCTCGAGATAGCAAAATTCTATACCGACGCCTTTTTCGCGGACTGCAAAAAGCTCAACATTAAAACTCCGAACACGGTACAGCCCGCAACGGGATGTATTGCTGAATTTATTGAGCTCATTCAGGGACTTCTCGACAAGGGATACGCCTATGTATCGGGCGGAAACGTATACTTTGATATTTCAAAGCTCAAGCAATATTATGTTTTCAATGACTTTGAAGAGGAAGATCTTGCGGTGGGCGTGCGCGAAGGTGTTGAAGCCGACTCAAACAAAAGAAACAAGGCGGATTTCGTGCTTTGGTTTACAAAATCGAAGTTTGATGATCAGGAACTCAAGTGGGAATCCCCTTGGGGCATCGGATACCCCGGCTGGCATATTGAATGCTCGGCTATCAGTATGAAATATCTCGGCGAATACCTTGATATCCACTGTGGCGGCATAGACAACGCATTCCCTCATCACACGAATGAGATCGCACAGTCCGAGTCCTATATCGGTCATAAATGGTGCAATTATTGGTTCCACGTTTATCACCTTAACACAAGCTCGGGAAAGATGTCAAAATCGTCCGGCGAATTTCTTACCGTTTCGCTCCTTGAAAGCAAGGGGTACGATCCTTTGGCGTACAGATTTTTCTGCTTGCAGTCGCATTACCGCAAGTCTCTCGTTTTCTCGTACGAAAATCTTGATAACGCCGTAAGCGCATACAACAAGCTCGTTGCAAGAGTTGCACAGCTCGATGCGAACGACGGTGTGCTCGACTCGGCAGTATTTGATGAGTACAAGAAAAGATTTACGGATGCGATGGACAACGATCTGAACACCTCTCTTGCAGTGACCGCCGTATACGATGTTCTCAAAGCGGACGCCAACGGTGCTACCAAGCTTGCTTTGCTTGTGGATTTCGACAGAGTACTGTCGATAGGTCTGATAGAAGCTGCCGCTCGCTTAAAAGAAAAGAATGCCGCGGATACCTCCGACACTTCCGCGGGCGCAGATACATCCGATCCGTTCGTCGAGGAAATACTCGAACTCATTGAAAAGAGAGCCGCGGCTAAAAAAGCCAAAGATTTTGCCGAGGCTGACAGGATAAGAGAATATCTTGCCTCAAAGGGTGTTACACTTAAAGACACAAGGCAAGGAACGGAATATATCATCGGCTGAAAGTGCCGCGCCCTCTCGAAAGGAAGTTTAATTTCTTATGGAAAAGATCAAGGCTTTATTTGAAAAGCACCGTGAGATCGTAATGTATCTTATATTCGGCGTTCTGACAACCGTCGTGGGGTGGGCAGTATATTTTGCTCTTTTCTGGAGCTTTAAGGCTGTATTCGGTATTCCACCCGAGGACACGAGCGGAGCTTTGTATCTTACGGGATACACGATCTCTCAGATCGTGCAGTGGATAGCCGCCGTGCTTTTCGCCTTTTTCACAAACAGAAGATGGGTCTTCACGGACGCCGAAAAGAACGTACCGATCTGCCGTCAGCTGCCGACCTTTGCCTGTGCGAGGCTTTTGACGCTCGGCATTGACTATGTAGTCACGTATTTTGGTGCTATGGCTCTGTCGGCATGGTTCCCCGCTATCGTCGCATACGAGATATTCGGCGTAAAGCTCAACCTTGCCGATCTTATCTCAAAGCTGTGCGCCGCGGTCATCGTCATAATCTGCAACTACGTTTTCAGTAAGCTTTTCGTCTTTAAAAAAGCAAAATGAGCCTTAAAATTGATTTAAAATGATATAAGCGTTACCGCCGCCGTGTTATCCCTGTCGATGCTCGGCGGCGGTATTGTCTTTATCCAATATAAAGCTATAATTATGTCATCATATTTACTCAAAAGGCTCAAAAAAGATAAATATTTGTCTCAAAATATTAAAATCTCTATGATAGAATACTCCCCGTGCGAAAAATATCGAAGCTTAACACAAGAAAGAAGGAAACAAGGTGCACAGATTATACGAATTATCGAAAAGCAATATGTTTTTAAATACGCACGTCAAGCTTGACGGAACGGTACATTTTCACGATGAGATCAAGCTGGTCTATGTGACAAGCGGAAAGATGAATGTCGTCGTTGAGGACACCGAATATGACCTTGAGCCCGACACACTTCTCATTGTTTATCCAAAGCAAATACATAAATTTCAGTCTAACAACGATCCCGACGAATCGTCAATAATGTTTTTGTTCGACCCTACCATACTCCACGAGCTTACCGACGTGTTCGCGACGTTCGTGCCCAAGACTGCCTGCTCGCGAGACAAGCAGTTCAACAGGAGGCTTCTCCCGATACTTGATGTAATATCTCAACCTCAATACAGCGAGGATCTGTCGGCAAAGGAAAGGTACGACTGCATCGCCGCACGGGGCGGACTTTTAACGGTGGTAAGGTTGCTTTCAAACAAGCTGGGGCTCGTTCCGCTGTCCAATGCGGACGATGTGATGTACGATATGCTTGAGCATTGCAACAGTAATTACCGCAACAAGCTCACTCTGGACAATATGGAGCGCACCTTCCACCTCAACGCCTGCTACATATCCACTCTGTTTATGAGAAAGCTCGGAATAGGATTTCACGAGTACATCAATTCTCTCCGGATCGCAGACGCCTGCAAGCTGCTGACCTCAACCGATGAGAGCGTCACGAGTATCGCCTATACCGTCGGATTCGGTACATCGAGAACCTTCAACCGCGTTTTTCTCGAAAATTTCGGGATGTCCCCGCGAGAGTACCGACACAAGTTTACCGCCGAAAAAAGATAATCTGCCGATAACGCTTTCATATATCGGTAAAACTAAGGCATAGAAATACGCCGCACAACTGTGACACAGATCCACAGCGTGCGGCGTTTTCATATTCTTAATTATTTGTATTATTATATTCTATCGTCTGTCTTTGCTCAGACCTCACGCCTTACAAATCCGTCGTAAGCCGTAAGCAGGAAGACGAACATATGCACAACGACTATAACGATAGCAGACGAAAGCGACTGATTGACTATCATTCCCTCTCCTGTCAATATAGTCGAAAAATCAAGGTTAGCAAAGATAAAATATCTTACAAAATCAAGTTCAAAGCCCTCATAAAGCAGTGTTACAAGCAAAGAGCCGCCAAGGTAAGAGCCGAGTCCGAAGGCAACGGACACCGCGGAGCTGCGCAGAAGCGAGGATATGGTAAACGCTATGGTAGACATAACAAGTATCTCAACTCCTGCAAGCAAATACATTCCGAACATTTTAAGATACGGCGACGAGGTCTTAATGGCTCCGTCCACGATATCTATCATAGGAAGAAACGCCTGCTCCGTGCCCGAGGCGATAAGTCCGAATACAAAATTCAACACAAAGAATTCTATCAGCATAGCAAAGCCGAGCGAAACAACGGTAAGATATTTTGAAATGATGATCTTTCCGCGAGTCTCGGGACTTATCAAGAGGAACTTGATAGTACCCTGCGAAAATTCGTTTGCCACTATACCTGCGGCGATGATTATCAGCAATATGCCTGCCACACGCAAAAGAGATTTTGATGAGTTGAAGGCGTTCCAAAAACCACCGGAATGAGAATCACCCTCGATAATTCCCTTTACGTCTACGGAAACATTATTCTCAAGTCGATAAATTCCCAAAGTTATACCGTCCTCGGCTTCCTTCTTCTCTGTGGCATCCACCGTCTCGCCGTTCTCCTCCTGCTCGAGGATGCTTGCAAGCTGTCGCTTATATACGGAGACATAGCGTATTACGCTGTCCTTCCAATCGCCCGAGCCGGGTGCTATCTCGTTTTCAAGCTTATATTCATATTGCCATATTGCCGCATCCAGACTGCGCTGCTCTGCGGCGCTGAGCTCGCCGTCACCGTAATTTGCTTTTTCGTTTTCGATAAGCGATCTGTAATAATCGTGCCAATCGTTCTTTTCAAGCAAGCTCATATACCTAGTATATATCGATTTGAGCCCTTCAAGCTCCTCAATTGCCTCGGTCGGCATATCCGATGTACCGTATATCTGATCATAATCCCTTTTGGTCCTGTCGTAGCTCCATTTATAGTCAAAGCTTTCGTCGATAAGCCCCGAGGAATATCTCCAATCCTCTCGTCGAATGTCGTTATCTATAATATACTGCCAAAGCTCGGACTGCATACGCATCTCCACGGCATAGTCGGAGGTATCTATATATTCGCCGTTTGAGTCGGTCTTAAAGACGCCCTCTTCTTCTCTGTATCTCAGCTCGTCCTTGGCTTGAGCCACAAGAGTGTATTCGTCATAAAAGGTCATATCCGAGTTGTTCATACCGCCGATGATAAGGTTATAGCCCAGCGCGACGACCGCAATAAGGATAATTGATACCCATATGAATTTGCGTTTGAAGAGCTTTATATATTCGTTTTTAACAAGTCCCCATATCTTACGCAATTTGATCGCCTCCTTCCGCTTTGGTAAGCTCGATAAATACGTCCTCAAGACGTCTGTTTTGTTTTGGCGAGACGGTATAGAGCTTGAGTCCCGCGTCCACTATTGCCTTGTTTATGTGTGATATTGCCTCGTCCTTGCCGTCGGCGGTAACTATCACCTCTAAGTTGCCCTCGTCGTTTATAAGCTTGTTCTTAGGCTCAACGAAATCGAGCACCTCGATCGCTCTTGCGGGGTCATCGACCCGTATCTCATAATCCTGTTTATCGAGCGAGGTCGCCGAAACGAGCTCATCGATGGGCTTGACATCCACGAGCGCGCCGTTTACGATAACGCCCACGCGGTCGCACATCATCTCCATCTCGCTCATAAGGTGGCTCGACACGAGCACCGAAACTCCCTCGTTGTGCGATATCTTTTTTAATACGTCGCGCAGCTCCTTTATTCCCGCGGGATCAAGTCCGTTGGTGGGCTCGTCAAGTATCAAGAGCTTGGGGCGGTGAAGTATCGCCTGCGCTACGCCGAGGCGCTGACGCATACCGAGCGAATACTTGCCGACCTTGTCCTTGATCCTGTTATCAAGTCCGACAAGGTGAACGACCTCCTTTATCCTTTCCTCGGTAATGCCGTCTCTGATATTGGCAAAGAGGCGCAGGTTGTCAAGTCCGCTCATATACTTATAGAATTCGGGATTTTCGACGATGCCGCCGACGCAAGCCATCGCCTCTTCGAAGTTTTTCTTTACACTGTGACCGGCGATGTATATCTCGCCCTCGTCAAGTCGAAGAAGCCCTGCCGCGATCTTTATCGTTGTGGTCTTACCCGCTCCGTTGGGTCCGAGAAATCCGAATATCTCGCCCTCGTAGGTCTCAAAGCTGATATCGTGCAATATCTCGCGCTTGCCAAAGGTCTTTGACAGGTGCTCTATCTTAAGTACCGCGTTTTTCATCAGACCTCACCTCCCTCGCCGGGCATATAAACACCGAGCATTTCAAAAAATGATATTCTCATATCTCCGTATCTCTGACTGTATCGCACCTCTATCGTATACTGCACGGTAGCCTTTACCGAGCCGTCCTCATTTACCTCGGTGCTGAATATGGGAGTGTCAAAGTAGATAGCACCGGGCTTCAGCTGTGCCTTTACATTTGCCGTGACGGTATAAAGAACGATACTGTTACCGTATTCGTCATTTGTTTTGCTGTCTGCCGTAAACTCAAACTCCGAGAAGGTGATATCGGTATCCGAAAATCTAACGTAATTATTTATTCCGTTATCGTACAAGGTCTCGTCGCCGAGCAACCTTGCGTGGTCGGAGAAGAGTGTGGCGTATTCGTTAGTACCCTTATACTCATGAACGTACGAGCTCTCAAATTTCTTAGCCGCCTCAAGTGCCTGCATAGGGTCGCTCGAAAGCTCATATATTTGCTTGAGCGTATCCGAGGAGTTGGAGAGGAACTTTTTTGCCGCCGCTTCGGTATCGGCTAAAAGTGCATCTATTTTGTCGTCCACGACCGAGGACGAGAAACCGCCCATATACATTCTGACGGTGGAAACGCGCCACTCGCCGTCCTCGAGCTTGACATAAGCCGCGACGGTATAATTCTGAACGGATCTCATCGCCGGAGAGTTTTCGTAGTAATATGTGTCCGAATAAATAACATCGGTATCCCCGGTATCATAGTCTCCTCCTATGATGCCGCCGCTGTCATCCTTATAATCTCCTCTTATTCCGAGAGAAGGAAATGTGCCCGAGCCCACATAATTATAGCTACATTCCATACTGAGGCGCACGAATGCGGCGCTCGGACCGTATTTTTCGATCCTTGCGTTGGTTCTTTCGACCTTTGTGGTCATATCCGTAACGACGGAGGAAACAGCGCTTGCAAAAAACGCCTTAAAGGTCTCGGCGGCGTTTTCCTTTGTGACGCCGTTGTTGAATTCAAACACGACATCATCGGTAAAATACTTATCGAGAAATTCCTCATACTGTGCCAAAAACTGCGCTTGCGTGTCCTCGGGCACGGTATCACCCAGCTTAAGCTCCGAGGTGAGCTCGGAAAATTCAAATGCTTCGGTAAGCATATCCGACACAAGATCGAGGATCTTGCTTTTTCCCTTCGCAAAGCTGACCTCGTCGTAGATGATATACGAAGTAAGTATTGCGAGCAATATCGCGCCGAGTATTATGCCTCGGTTCGCGCGCCGCATAAAACGGCGAAATCCCGTGCCCTTAGCGTGCTTTGCAGCTGATTCGGGGCTTTTTTGATTTTCTTTTTTCAATCTGATGTCTCCTTTCCTTTTGCGACTCTGTGCCGCCTTACCGTAATTTGTTGAGTTTATTTTATCACGTTTCAATGGAATTGTCAATACAAACAAGTAGCGTATCGCGAGAATAGACGGACGCAAAAAAGCAAAAAGCTCCTTTTCAATATCCTATCATATATACAGTGGGATTTTTCAAAAAAATATTTTTCCTTGCTCAAAAAAATTCGATAAAATTCCGACAGAGCGAATTTATAACATTTCGCAAACATTTCGCAAAAGTATTACAAACAGAAGTACCGTATAATATGGTCACAAAAT
The DNA here is from genome assembly GCA_964472845.1 of uncultured Lachnospiraceae bacterium. GTDB lineage: Bacteria > Bacillota > Clostridia > Oscillospirales > CAG-272 > HGM12650. Next base: position 24,275 of record CAYYND010000007.1, read on the forward strand.
CGAAAAGAGGTAATAACCGTTATGAACAATCACGATCAGCAATTTATGGCGCAGAAGATCCGCGCGCAGTATATGGAGAAGCAGACCACCGAGCTTGACGAGCTCCGCCGCCTTGACGCCAAAGTAAAGCGCCCGGCAAGCATATTCGCATACATTTTCGGCAGCCTCGGAGCCGTCGTTATGGGCGCCGGAATGAGCCTCATTATGACCGACATCGGCACCGCGATCGGTCTCGAAAGCGTTATGATCCCCGGTATCATCGTAGGCGTCATCGGTATGGCTATGGCTCTTGTAAATTACCCTATTTACAAAGGCATCCTGAGATCAAGAAGAAGAAAATACGGCTCAAAAATACTCGAGCTGAGCGAAAGAATTATCCAAAAATAAAAAACTCCCGCACTTTTTTTCGAAAGCTCCCCAAACGCAAACAAATCTTTAACATTTGCATGGTATAATAAGACCTAAGTAAAAGTCGGGATCGATAATTTTTTTTGGAACCCTTTTTGAAAAAAGTGTTTCACGGCTCCCAAAAACTTTAAAACAGATAGCAACGGCTTCTTTGGATTTAGTGTTTTAAGTTTTTCGACTCCGCAGCCTTCACCGACAGGCTTATCGATCCCAATCACCGAGGGGGTGCTGTATTGTTTAAAATTTTGGTAGTCGAGGACGACAGAGATCTTAACAGATCGGTGTGTTCATTCTTAAATCACAGCGGATATGAGGCAATCGGCTGCCTCAATGCGGAGGATGCGTACGATGAAATGTACAAAAGCACCTTCGATCTTATCGTCTCGGACATTATGATGCCGAATGTAGACGGCTTTGAATTTGCGGGAAACGTCCGCGCACTCAACAAGGATATTCCCATCCTGTTTATGACTGCGCGTGACGATTTTGCATCCAAGCAACGCGGATACCGCATCGGGATCGACGATTATATGATAAAACCGATCGATCTCGACGAGATGTTTCTGCGCATAGGCGCGCTCCTTCGTCGCTACAAAATAGCCTCAGACCGTCACATTGAAATAGGCAATTTTATTATAGATGCAAGCGAGCGCACCGCCACCCTCGACGGAGAGGAGATCCCCTTGACGGCGCGCGAATTTGACCTGCTCTACAAGCTCCTTTCCTATCCCAAGAAAACGTTTACGAGAACTCAGCTTATGGATGAATTCTGGGATGTGGATACGCAATCGGGCACTCGCACGGTAGACGTTTATATGACCAAGCTGCGCGCCAAGCTTTCCGCCTGCGATGCCTTTGAGATACAGACGGTGCACGGGCTCGGCTACAAGGCGGTGATAAAATGAAGAAAGAACAACGCTTCAAAAGAATGATCGGCGCGCTCAGTAGCTTCTTTATATTCTTTTTGTTGGTCGCATTCGTTATAAGCTGCTGTCTTACTCTATTCGTATCCACGCTTCAAAACACGATAGGCATAAAATTCACTCAAGAGGATATTTCATCCGCCGCAAAAGCTACTATGCTCAACGTGGTGATCATCAGCGTCGCTATGTCCCTCATCGATGTCCTGCGCCGCAAATTCACGATAGAGCGTCCCGTAAGAAAGATAACCGAGGCGGCGGAAAAAATGATAGACGGCGACTTCAGCGTAAAAGTCAAGCCCGTATCAAAATTCATAGCGGATGACAACTTTAACGATATAATCAAGTGTATCAATAAAATGGCAGAGGAGCTTTCGGGAGTGGAAACACTTCGTACAGATTTTATTGCCAATGTATCGCACGAGATGAAGACCCCGCTTGCGGTTATGCAAAATTACGGAACCCTTTTGCAGACTCCCGAGCTCAGCGAGGAAAAGCGGCTTGAATACGCCAAGGCAGTCACGGACGCCTCGCGACGTCTTGCCGATATGATGACAAACATCTTAAAGCTCAACCGCCTTGAAAATCAGCAGATATATCCCCGATCCGAGCTATACGATCTCGGCGAGCAGCTTTGCGAGTGCCTTTTGCAATATGAAAATGTATGGGAGACTCGCGGCATTGAGATCGAAACGGATATCCGAGAAAACGTGCTCGTCTGTGCCGACAGCGATCTTTTCTCGCTTGTCTGGAACAATTTATTTTCAAACGCATTCAAATTTACGGAGAGCGGCGGGAAGGTCTTTCTCTCGCTTTCCACCGACGGCGAATATGCCGTTGTAGAGATAAAAGACACGGGGTGCGGAATGTCCGCCGATGTAGGCTCGCACATATTTGAAAAGTTCTATCAGGGAGACACATCCCATGCAACGCAGGGGAACGGACTCGGGCTTGCGCTCGTCAAGCGCATAATAGACATTACCAAGAGCGACATCAGCGTCGAGAGTGCCGTCGGTGTCGGAACTTCATTCACCGTAAAGATCAGAAGAAGCGAGGCTGACATATGATGTGGAAAAAGATGATCAGAGCGTTTCTGCTTCCTCCGATGGCGATCCCGATAATACTTCTGCCTGTTGCGACGGTACTTTTGATCTCGGCTATGACGCGCACGGAGTCTGATTCCGTGTTCGCCATTGTCTCATATGTTCTGTCGGCATATACTCTGACCGTATGGTGCTTCAGAATACCCGACATCATACGCTTTTGCAAGACCTTTAAAAACGAGAACAAATATGCAAAGCTATGGCTTGAGGACACAAGGCTTCGTGTAAACGTGTCTCTTACGGCATCATTCTTATGGAACACGGGATATTCGCTTTTCCAATTGGGGCTCGGAATATACCATCATTCCGCCTGGTTCTATTCACTCGCAGTATATTATTTTTCCTTGGCTCTTATGCGTTTCTTTCTTGTGCGCCATTCTACGAAAAATCTGCCGGGCGAGAAAATGCGCGAGGAGTTTTCCCGTTATCGCATCTGCGGATATGTGTTTATAGTTATGACAACGGCACTGTCAGTTATGATGTTTTATATGATACACCTCGGCAGATCCGTCGAGCATCACGAGATTACAACGATAACTATGGCGGCGTACACATTCTTTACGTTTACTATGGCGGTAGTAAACATCATCAAATACCGAAAATATGAGAGTCCTGTATTTTCCGCGGCAAAAGCCATCTCACTTGCCGCCGCCAGCGTTTCAATGCTTACGTTAGAGTCAACTATGCTCGCCACATTTAGCGACGGCAGTATGACCGAGCTTGACAGAAAGCTGTTTATGAGCGCGAGCGGAGCCGTAATTTTTGTATTTATAATAGCTATGGCGATATATATGATAGTTCAAAGCACGAAAAAGTTAAAAGCATTAAGATCAGAGGTTAAATAAATGGATAACAACAATAACAACAGTTTCAAATATACTTACTCTGCAAACGAGCAGGATGAGATAAAAAAGATACGCGAAAAATACACTCCCGATGATAGAGCGGAAGACAAAATGGAGCGATTGCGTCAGCTTGACGGCAGTGTAACGCGCAAGGCTATGTCTGCAGCCCTCACGTTCGGCATCATCGGCGCGCTGATACTCGGATTCGGAATGAGCCTTGTTATGACGGATCTTTCCGCTATCCTCGGAAACTATGAGGATCTTTCGATGATAATAGGAATAATCATCGGCATAGTCGGTGTAATACTCGATTGCCTTGCATATCCGATATATAATTTTATCGTCAAGCGGGAAAGAAAAAAGATAGCTCCCGAGGTAATAAAGCTTACCGATGAGCTTATGAAATAAAAAATCAGCTTTGCGCGTTCAAAAAGGACGTGCAAAGCTTTTTATATTTTATAAATTTTTCAGGCGCACTTGCTTTTTCAAAAAGAAACTCTCTTGACGGATACGGGTCTGTACGTATTATCGTCGATCTCGAAAACCGCGCCGTTTGCCACAAGAGGTGCTCCGGCGGGCACGAACATAGTCGGGGTATGATCGCGCAGCTTTTCTATTACCGCGGCGGGCTCTGCGCCGATTATTCCGTTCTTTGCTCCGCACATACCGAGATCCGTAATGTACGCGCTTCCGCCGGGCAGTATCTGTTCATCTGCCGTGGCGACGTGCGTATGAGTTCCGAACATTACCGAGATCCTTCCGTCGAAATATCTTGCCAGGGCGTATTTCTCGCTCGTTGCCTCGGCGTGGATATCAAGCAGAGCGATATCATATTTTCCTTTTTCGCGATCGAGCATCTTTTCCACCGCATCAAAAGGACACGCAAGCGGCTCCATATACATAAGTCCGCTGACGTTCATAAAAAGCACCCGTCTTGAGTTTACGTCCACTATTCGGCAGCCCTCTCCCGGCACACGTCCCGGGTAATTGGCGGGTCTTATGATCCTTCTGTCCGACTCGAGCATAGGATAAAGGCTCCGCTTGCCGAATATATGATTTCCGCCCGTTATAAAATCAACGCCGCTGTTAAGTATCGCCTCGGCGTCCTCCCTTGAGAGCCCTTTTATCGCCGTGGCGTTCTCACCGTTAGCCACGGTAAAGTCGATGCGATACTCAGACTTGATCTGTGGGAGCTTTCGTTTTATATATAATATTACATCGGATCCGACTATATCTCCGAGAGCAAGAATGTTCATATAGGTAGCCTTTCTTTTACAATGTTTTATTAATACGGCTCAACACGCCGACCTTATCCATAATTACGCCGAATACGACAAACACTGCGGCATTGGCAAGGCTTTGCAGAAGATTCATCACGATTCCCGGGAATGCCGCCTCGATGTCGTATATGATCGTCTCATAAAGAAAGTATCCTCCCACGCATATCAAAGCGTACGGAACAAGAGCCAAGAGATTTCGCAAATTAATGATACTTGCCGATCTGCCGTTAATTTTTTTGACCTGTCCGCCTCTGTCAAACGCCGATCTGAACAAAAGTGCCGTCAGACCCTTAATAGCGAACGAAGCGGGTGCATAGACGGCGTATCCGCATATAAGATCGGCAAGACCGCCGCCCAAAGCGCACGCCAAAAATGAATAAGGTAAAGGTAATATCGCCGCCGCAAGGCACACGAGAGAATCGCCGAGGTGAACATACCCGACCGCAAGCGGAAGCTTGGGAAAATATGCGGTAACAGCAGTGATAAGTGCCGCAAACAGTGCCGACACGCAAAGCAGTGCCAAGCGGCGGTTCGTTTTGGTTGGATATGACATACGTCTGTATACCTTCTTTCAAATTTGAGCGCGATTCTCGGGGCGCCGCCCGTACCCATAAGGATTTTTCGAGGCTCTGCCCCGGGCCCCATCCGCTTTCTTAAAAGAAAGCGGCGCAAAGAACTAAAAAAAGAAAGAATTGTTTTTTGAAGTTCTTGGAGTTCTTAGAACCTTCTTTCAAGAAGGTTCTAAGCGGGTTCGGGCAGCGCCCGAGAGACCATACCTCAAAAGGCTCTAAGCGAGCTCGTTCAACGCCCGACTCATATGCTTCTTCAAAATAGGCGGACAAGCTCGGAAAAATCGTATATATATCCATCGGATATTCTGCGTATTTCCTGCTCGCTGTTGCGGCTCGAGTCATCGTAAACTCCGATGACCTTCAAGCCCGCAAGTTTTGCCGTTCTGTCTGCATTGACATTATCGTCAAGGAAGGTGATATCCCCGACGGTGGCACCGATGCGCTTAGCGGCTTCAATATAGATGTTGGGGTCTGTCTTACCCGTTCCGAAATCATCACAATCCCAAACGTTATCGAACAGTTCAAAAAGTCCTTCTCTCTTAAGGCACGGATCCAGCCAGCGGTGCGGGCTCGCAGTAAGCACGTGAAGTCCGATGCCGCGCGCTTTCATAGTCTCAAGACAGCTTTTAACCCCTTTTTTGGCAACGATAACGTCGCGATACATAGGGGTAAGGTAAGCGTTCATCTCCTCGAGTATCTCCTCGACGGTGCGATCCAAGCCAAGTTCGATAAAATATCTTGCCGTACCCTGAACGCCAAGTGGGGTGATGATATTGACCGTATCGGGAGAATAAGCTATCCCGTGGTCTTCAAGCACACGAAGCATCGACCTGCCCCAATACGGCATAGAATCGACCAGCGTGCCGTCAAAATCAAAAAGATAATGTTTTGTCGGTTTCAGCATCTCACTCATAACGTCTCCACCGAACCGAGCTCAGCTCTTTTTTCTTCCAATCTGCCGATAAGATATCTGCCGGTCTCGCAAGCAAACCTTAATGTATTCGGCACCATAGCGTCGGGGTATGCTCTCAAGAATTTGAACACCTCAAGAGTAAAGTCACCATCGTATCCGCTCTCCGCAAGTGCAGATATGATATCCTCCCAATTCTGCACTCCCATAAAGGGCAATATGTGGCGATCATCAAGATAATCGTTGTCCTGAACGTGAAGCGCGCCTATCGAGCCGTGTTTTACCCTACGTATGTAGTCGGCAGCGTCATCCGTAAGCGCTGCGTGACCGATATCTACACACACGGTAAAATATTTGGGATCGAGCTGTGCCATAAAATAATTCATCTCATAGGGATATCCGAGCCTGCTGAGTATGCGCTTGTGCTGTTTATCCTTTATGAAAAGATTTTCCACGCCTATCTTTATTCCGAACCTTTCGCACAGAGGCTGCAGGGACTTGTAAAAATCAAGATTGAATTTTACGAAATCTATATCATATCTTTTTTCGATCGGTATTGCAAATGAATGCACTATTATGGTTTTTACACCGAGTATCGAGGCAAATTCGAGCGATCTTTCAAGCTCGATCCACTGCGGGTCATCCTTCGGCGTATCGTATTTCAGTGAAAACGGGGCGTGTGCCTGGTAGCATACGAGTCCGAGCTCATCGAGCTTTTTTCGAAGGACCGCAGCTCTTTCGCGATAATTGTCGAACAAAAGCGGATTTTCGCGATTTTTGCACCAATAAAACGAGTAGTCGACGCCGTCAAAGCCTGCTTCTTTTATAAGTTCAAAGGCCCTTTCGTCACCGAATCTTTCACTTACCGAAACCGTTTCTACAGATAAGATCATTTTGTTTCCTCCGTATCGTTACACATGATGAATATCATACATCTAATATTTTTACATATGAATTATAGCACATTGAAGATTTAAAGTCAACACCGTTCGCGCTTAATTCTTTTTTATTTCTGTTGACAGATACCGTCCGATGTGATAAAATAAATAGCGACAAAAGATGAAAACTACGGTTTTAAAAAATTTAGAAAAGAGAGAAAAATATATGCCCGAGCTTTTATCCCCGGCGGGAAATTTTGAGAAAATGAAAGCCGCACTTCTTTACGGCGCGGACGCAGTATACCTTGCAGGCAATATGTTCGGTATGCGCTCGGCGGCAGACAATTTCACAAACGAGGAATTGGCAAGTGCCGTCGAATATGTTCACGAACGAGGCAAGAAGATCTATTTGACGGTGAACACTATGCCTCACGGTCACGAATATCCGATACTCAGAAAATATCTTAAAGACATCAAAGACTTCGGTATCGATGCTATGATAATAGCAGACCTCGGAGTGCTTGCAACCGTAAAAGAGCTTTTGCCCGATATGGAGATACACATTTCAACTCAGGCAAGCATAGTCAGCCCCGAAGCCGCGAAGGCTTATGCCGCCCTCGGCGCAAAGCGTCTTGTGCTGGCACGCGAGCTTTCGATTCCCGAGATCAAAGCAATCAAAGCCGCGCTCCCGAGCGATATCGAGCTTGAAGCGTTCATTCACGGCTCTATGTGCATCTCATACAGCGGCAGATGCTTGCTTTCTCATCACCTTACAGGCAGAGACGCAAACAGAGGCGCGTGCACTCAGCCCTGCCGATGGAACTATAAGATCGTCGAGGAAAAACGCCCCGAGATCCCCCTTCCCATCGAGCAGAACGAGCTCGGCACGTTCATTATGTCATCAAAGGATATGTGCACCATCGAACATATTCCCGAGCTTATGACGAGCGGCATAGACAGCTTCAAGATCGAGGGACGTATGAAAAGCGCATATTATACCGCAGTCGTCACTAACGCCTATCGTATGGCGATCGACGCATATCTTTCCGACCCCAAAGCCTATCGATATGATCCCGCATGGCTCGGAGAGCTCGACAGCGTTTCGCACCGTGAATACTGTACGGGCTACTACTTTGACGATCCGATAAAGGAGCCGAACCTCTGCACTATGCCCGGATATATAAGAGAAAAGGCGTATTTTGCCACCGCGCTCGATCAGAGCACGGTCAAGGATACACTTCCCGAGGGACTCGAATACGAAAACCAAAACGGCAGACTATATAAATTCATACAACGAAATAAGATCAAAACGGGAGACTCTGCCGAGATCATCTCGCCGTCGAAGATCGGTCAGCCCTTCACCGTGCGCGAGCTCTACGGTATCGAAGGCGAGGCACTTGAAGCGGCTCCCCATCCGTCTATGCTCTTTTACATAAGAGTGCCTTTTGAAGTCCGCGAGGGCGATATTATGAGAGCCGGAAACGCCGAATAAAATCCGGATAACACTGTTTTTGGCGATATTGCACAAATTCAGATAACATATCGCGCTTGATTTTTGTGATAGGATTTTTTTGTTTTCCTATTGCAAAATCACGCGCGGCGTGGTATAATATTCAGGTAAGTGGCCCGTTGGTCAAGCGGCTAAGACGCTAGCCTCTCACGCTGGAAACATGGGTTCGATTCCCGTACGGGTCACCAAA
>CAYYND010000008.1:0-32501 GCA_964472845.1 uncultured Lachnospiraceae bacterium
TAAGGAGAGAATTCAGATTTTTGAAGGTACCGTTATTGCTAAACACGGCGGCGGAATCTCCGAAACATTCACAGTAAGACGTGTTACTTACGGTTGCGGCGTTGAAAAGACGTTCCCGCTTCATTCTCCTCACGTAGCTAAGGTTGAGGTTACACGTGAAGGTAAGGTAAGACGTGCAAAGCTTTACTACCTCAGAGACAGAGTAGGTAAGGCATCCAAGGTTAAGGAAAAGTCCAAGGCCGTTAAGTAATTTTATAAGTTACAAGGAAACAGCGTGCGGTTCTATGCCGTGCGCTTTTCTTTTTTTTAAGAAAGAATGTGAAAAAGCGCTCCGTACCTTTGTAGCACGGAGCGCTCAATATTATCATCGAATGTCAGCAGATCTTTTTTTATCGATATCGCCTTACTTTATCTTCTTAAAAGGATCGGTGTCGTTTACGAAAGCGGGGAGTATCGAAAACTCAAAGGTGAATTGCTTTTCTTCAAATCTGTATTTGTCGGCAAGCGCGGGACCGCAGGAATTTGAGCCTATGCCCGTGTGTCTGTAATCGATATTTACTACGGTCTCTTTGAGCGGAACGAGCTCGTAGTCGTGCGCGGCATTTGTGATCTGCTCAGGGGTAAAGTGCGAGCAGTTGAAGCTTATATCCTTGTTGTCCTTAAGGAAGAGAAGTCCGTGTGAATCGTGCTTGCTTACAGATATCCACTTTGTATCGGCGTGAGCCATATTTTCTTGTGGTCTTATGTAATGCTCAAAATGATCGTGTACGGTGGTCTTGTAAAGTCCCATCTTTGATGCGTGGCGTTTGTCGATATAGCTTTCAACGGGACCTCTTCCGAAATATCTCAACATCTCATTTCCCTCGGGCATAAGGAACTCTACGCCGAATCTCGGGAGCATCGGAAGATTTTCTCTTACATTCACGTCGTATGAAAGTTTAAGTCTTCCGCATCTGCATATCGAATATTTGACCGTGGCTGAAAGTATCTCTGCACGACTGCGGCCTCCGAGGGAGAGCTTTGCGATGATATCTATATGATCCTTATCGGATCTGTCTACCGAAAAGCTTCTGCAAGCGGTCGTGGCTTTGTCAAAGCCTTCTTTGTACCAATCGGATTTTATCCTTTTGTCGTTGTCCGTGGGAGCTCTCCATACTGTCGGTCTTACAGCCGAGCCGAGCATTTCGCATCCCTGATTTAAGATCGAATCAAGCAATCCGTGTGCTTTATCGAAGCCGTAGACGGTTTCGCCTACGTAAACATTGACGCGGTTACCGATCTCTTCATATTCGAATTTTTCAAAATGCTTGCTCCTTGCTCCGACGGTCTTTGACACGGATTCATTGATCGCAAATTGTTCAAAGCCTACCTCGTAGCCGTACTCGGCCCATTCGTGAGAGCAGTTATATCTGAGCGAAACATCAAGGTAAATATATCCGTCGTCAAGCTTAAGCTCGGAAAGATCAGGCTTGAATGTACGTGAGCTCCAAGGCTTTATCGTGGGAGCAAAATATCTGCCTTCTTTTACTGTTTTACCGTTTATCTGAACGCTCCAGACGATGTCCATATCCGAAAGGTCGGTGAAATAGCGCAGGTTTTTTACCCTAAAGGAAAGCTTCTCTTTATCGAATGAGACCGAGAAAGGCTTGATGACCTGTTTGTATTCAAGCAGCCCGTTGTGAGGGCGTCTGTCGGGATAAACGAGACCGTCTACGCAGAAATTAGCATCGTTGGGATAGTCACCGAAATCTCCGCCGTAAGTGTAGTGAGGATCGGAATATCTGTTTTCTCCGACAGCTACCGAATGATCGAGGAATTCCCATACACATCCGCCGAAAAATTCATCGTGCGCATATATAGTATCCCAATAATCCTTGAGGCATCCGGGACCGTTGCCCATAGCGTGACTGTATTCGCAGAGGAAAAGCGGCTTTGTAAACAGCTTGTTCTTTATATGAAGATCTATACATTCCTCGGGGGAGGGGTACATACGGCTTTCAATGTCTATGAAATCACATTCGAGCTGAGTGCGGAGAGCGGGATCTTCGGAATTGACACGTTTTATGTATCTGCGCGTCGCGTCCTCGCAATGAACGATACACCCGGGCATACGCTCGTGCAGATAACGGGACATTTTGCGCTGATTTTCGCCGAGACCGTTTTCGTTGCCGAGCGACCACATAATTACGCAAGGGTGGTTCTTGTCACGCTCAAACATAAGTTCAACGCGATCAAGATATGCTTTTTCCCATTCGGGACTGTCTGTCAGCTCGTCCCAATTGCCAAGACGTTGCATTCCGTGTGTTTCGAGATCTGTTTCGTCGCATACGTAGAAGCCGAGCTTATCGCAAAGTCCGACAAAACGAGGATCGTTCGGATAGTGGCTCGTACGTACTGTGTTTATATTGTGACGTTTCATTACGTAGAGATCCTCAAGCATATGATCGTAAGGTGTAGCCGATCCAAGATACGGGTGGCTGTCGTGGCGATTTACTCCCTTTGCCTTGACCTTTTTGCCGTTTATGTAGAATACCTTGTTTTTGATCTCAATGCGTCTGAAGCCGAGGAAAAGGCAGATGTATTCGTTTCCGCAATGTATCACGAGCTTATAAAGAGTAGGTGTTTCATCCGACCAGAGCTCGGGGGACGCTATGAGCATATCAAGCTCGCCTTTTTTGTCAATGCTTGTTATGCCCGTTTCTATGAGAATACCGCAGCTTCTGTAAAGCGAATATTCGATCCTCTCTTTACCGTTAAGCGTTACGTCTACGGTGAGCGTACCTGTCTTGTAGTTCTCGGCAACCCGCGGTTGAGCGTAGAGGTCTACTATATGTGTTTTGTCTCTGAGAAGGAGAAAGACCTCTCTGAAAATTCCCGAAAAACGGAATTTATCCTGATCCTCAAGATACGAGCCGTCGCACCATTTGAGAACAAGGACCTTGATGTTATTTATGCCTGCTTTGACGTATCTGTCAACGCAAAATTCGGAGGTCATATGGCTGACTTGACTATATCCGACAAAGGTATCGTTTATGTAAACATAGAAACAGGAATCGACGCCCTCAAAGTTCAGATAAATGCTCTTGCCTTTAAGATCTTCGTCAAGGTAGAAGTCTCTCGAATAAAGTCCGCAAGGATTATCGTCGGGTACAAATGGGGGACAAACGGAAAACGGATAGTTTACATTTGTGTAGTTTGGGGTATCATAGCCTCTGCCGAGTGCCGCCTGCCAGCTCATCGGTACGGTAAGCTTTTGATCAAATTCCGTCATAAGGTCAACATCATTTACAGACGGATAGTATTTGAAATCCCAATCTCCGCAAAGTGAAATGAAATAACTTGAATCCGCACGGTTGTCGCCAATGGCGGCGTTTTCGCTCTGATAGGGAACGAAATATGCTCTCGGTCTCTCGCATCCGATATGCAGTATGTCGGGAGACTTAAAATACTCTTTGTTGAATTCCATAACTTTATTACCTTTCATTATATTTTACAGCAGTATAATTATGCCACAATAATCCTTTTATGTCAAGGGCTTATTCGGATTTTTGTTACCCGTTGAGGTAAGCTTTTTCTTTTACGGTATTTACAAAATGTAAAAAGTATGGTAAAATGATATGCGGAAGTAAAGTTCATATCAAGGCGGTGTCACGGTGGCTAACATAATAAGACTTGACAAATACATAAGCGATTCGGCGATCGTTACCCGAAGCGAGGCGGTGCTGTCCATAAAGAGAGGGCTTGTTTCGGTGAACGGTACGGTCGTAAAAAGCAACAGCGTTAAGGTCGACGCCGAGAAGGATACGGTCACTCTCTCTGGGAGATGCTTGCAGTACAGCAAGTATATATACATTATGCTGAACAAGCCCGAGGGGTACGTGAGTGCGACCGAGGACGGTAAAGAGAAGACCGTGATCGACCTTTTGTCGCCCGAGTTGCAAAAGAAAGATCTGTTTCCGGCAGGTAGACTGGATAAAAACACGGTCGGACTTATGCTGCTTACGAATGACGGGGATGCGGCGCACAGACTGCTTTCTCCGAAGCATCACGTAAGAAAAAAATATTTTTTTCGCTGCAAGTTTCCCCTCGACGAAAGCGAGCGAAGCTCTCTTGAGGTCGGAGCCGTGCTTGAGGATGGGTACATAACAAAGCCGTCAACCGTAGAGTTGCTCTCGGACAGACAGAGCGGGTATATCACGCTGACGGAGGGAAAATATCATCAGATCAAGCGGATGCTTGAATCTGTCGGCAATAAGATCACATATCTTGAAAGGGTGACGTTCGGAGAGCTTGTGCTCGATACATCCCTTGAACGCGGAGAATGGCGTTATTTGACGGATAACGAAATAAGCTCACTCTTATCACAAAAGCATTAAAAAATCATCTGAGAAAGGATATAGAAAAATGAACATTATCGAAACTCTCGCAAAAGAGCTGAATATCTCGATAGATCGAGTCGAACGCACCGTCGCGCTTATAGACGATGGAAATACGATTCCGTTTATCGCACGATACAGAAAAGAGGTGACGGGAAGCCTTGACGATACAGTACTTCGTACGCTTGATGAACGCCTCAATTATCTGCGCAGCATCGAAAAGCGCAAGGAAGAGGTCAAGGAGCTTATCGCGGCTCAAGAAAAGCTTACTCCGGATATAGAAAAGGCGATCGATAACGCCAAGACCATCACGGAGGTGGACGATATCTACCGTCCGTTCAGACCTAAAAGAAAAACGAGGGCTTCGGTAGCTAAAGAAAAAGGGCTCGACGGACTTGCCGATTACATTATGCTTCAAAGCCTTACTTACTCTCCCTCGATAGAGGAAGAGGCGCTTAAATACGTGAACGAGGAGAAGGAGGTCAAGAGCGCCGATGAAGCACTTGCCGGGGCGTGCGATATAATTGCGGAGAGCATTTCCGATAACGCGGAATATCGTAAGCAGATAAGAAAGATAACCTTCGATCACGGTAAGCTTATCTCCAAAAAGACGAGCGAGACCGAATCAGTTTATGAACAATATTATGAATTCAGCGAGGAGCTTTCCAAGATCCCCTCCCACAGGATACTTGCGATAAACAGAGGCGAAAAGGAAAATTATCTTAAGGTCACCGTTGAGGTAGACAAGGACATAGTCCTCAACTACCTGCTCGGCGCCGTTGTTACGGAATTCAAAAGCCCCGCTTTTGGCTTTATCACAAACGCGATAGTCGACGCATATGACAGACTTATAGCTCCGTCCATCGAAAGGGAAATAAGAAATGATATATTCGACGAAGCGAGCGAGGGAGCTATCAAGCTGTTCTCCGTAAATCTCGGCAATCTTCTTATGCAAGCGCCGCTCAAGGGCAACGTGGTAATGGGATATGACCCCGGATACCGAACAGGTTGTAAGCTTGCGGTTGTAGATAAGACAGGAAAGGTGCTTGATACCGCGGTAATATATCCTACCAAGCCGCAGGAAAGAATAGAAGAAAGCAAAAAGACCGTTATCAGACTCATAAGAAAATACGGAGTTAATATAATAGCGATCGGAAACGGCACAGCGTCCAAGGAGAGCGAGATATTCATCGCAGGTCTTATAAGAGAGATCCCCGAGGACGTCAAATATGCTATGGTAAGCGAGGCGGGAGCTTCCGTTTATTCGGCTTCCAAGTTAGCCGCGGCTGAATTTCCGGACTTTGACGTCACACAAAGATCCGCCGTCTCGATAGCGAGAAGACTTCAGGATCCGCTTGCCGAACTCGTTAAAATAGATCCGAAATCTATCGGCGTGGGTCAGTATCAGCACGATATGAAGCAGGCAAGACTTGATGAGGCGCTTGAAGGGGTCGTCGAGGACTGCGTGAACAAGGTGGGAGTCGATCTTAATACCGCATCTCATTCACTTCTCTCATACATTTCCGGAATAAATGCAACTACCGCCAAGAATATCGTAACGTACAGGGAAGAGAACGGCGAATTCAGCTCAAGAGAGCAGATACTTAATGTGCCGAGAATAGGAAATAAAGCTTACGTCCAATGCGCGGGCTTTTTGAGAGTCCCCGGATCTTGCGAGATCCTTGACAATACGGGCGTTCATCCCGAGTCATATGAAGCGGCTCACAAACTGCTCGATATGTTCGGATATACCGAGGATGACGTCTCAGCTTCAAGGCTCGGAGATCTCTCTGATAAGGTCAAGAAACGCGGCTTCAAAGCGGTTGCCGATCAGCTCGGAATAGGCGAGCCCACGTTGGAGGATATAATAGGAGAACTGCAAAAGCCCGGCAGAGATGTGCGTGACACATTGCCGCTTCCCGTGCTCAGAGATGATGTCCTCGATCTTTCCGACCTCAAGGAAGGTATGATACTTACGGGTACCGTAAGAAATGTTATTGACTTCGGAGCTTTCGTCGATATCGGAGTGCACCAGGACGGACTCATCCATATTTCGCAGATCTCCGATAAATATATAAAGCATCCCTCCGAGGTATTATCAGTCGGTGATGTCATAAAAGTTAGAGTACTGTCTGTCGACGTATCCAAGAAACGTATAGGATTGACATTGAAGGGGATCAACTGATATCGAGTGTGTAAGCACACGATTTTAATAAATTAAAGGATTTTACTTTCGGATGTTTTGCGTAAAAAACGTAAAAATGCGTCAAATTGTACAATGTGCACAAACAATGCGCTGAAATTTTGGAGAATAAAGCTCTTTCATTTTTGATACTTTTTTGGTATAATACTGTATGTTGAAATATTTGTGTAACGGGAATTGCTCTCCCGTCAATTCGCTTGAAAATTTTTAGGAGGAATATTTATAAAATGGCAAGCTTATCATTAAAGCATATTTACAAAAAGTACCCGGGCGGTGTTACTGCCGTATCGGATTTTAACCTTGAGATCAAGGACAAAGAATTCCTTATCCTCGTAGGCCCTTCAGGTTGCGGTAAATCTACGACTCTTCGTATGATCGCAGGACTTGAGGAGATCACAGAGGGTGAGCTCTTCATCGGCGACAGACTTGTAAACGACGTAGCTCCTAAGGACAGAGACATTGCGATGGTTTTCCAGAACTATGCTCTTTATCCTCATATGACGGTTTTTGAAAATATGGCATTCGGTCTCAGACTTCGTAAAACACCGAAGGAAGAGATCAAGCGCAGAGTTGAAGAGGCAGCTCGTATCCTCGACATCACACACCTTCTCGACAGAAAGCCGAAGGCTCTTTCCGGCGGTCAGAAGCAGCGTGTTGCTCTCGGACGTGCAATAGTTCGTAACCCTAAAGTATTCCTTCTTGACGAGCCTCTTTCAAACCTTGACGCAAAGCTTCGTGCGGCGATGAGAACAGAACTTACAAAGCTTCACCAGAAGGTTGAGACAACATTTATCTACGTTACTCACGACCAGGTAGAGGCTATGACAATGGCTACGAGAATAGTCGTTATGAAAGACGGTCTTATTCAGCAGGTAGATACACCTCAGAAGCTCTACGATGCTCCCGTAAACGTATTCGTTGCAGGATTTATCGGCACACCTCAGATGAACTTCATCAACGGAACTCTTGAAAAGAGAGGCGAGGATGTATACTTCAATTTTGAGCCTACGACCGAGAAGGACAGAACGACAGCAAAGTACGCTGACAAGGAGTACAAGGCTTCCGTTAAGCTTCCCGCAGATAAGGCAAATGATCCTGCACTCAAAGAATATTTCGGTCAGGAAGTTATCGCAGGTCTCCGTCCTGAGGCAATTCACGACGAGCCCGTCAACCTTCAGATGCTCGCTGACAGCACTGTTGACGTAGATGTTGAAGTAACCGAGCTTATGGGTGCTGAGATATATCTCTACCTCAATGTTGGCGAGACAAGACTTATAGCTCGTGTTTCCTCACGTTCCAAGTCAAGAGCCGGCGACAGCATCACGGTTGCTTTCGATACATCGAGAATGCACTTCTTCGATAAGGATACAGAGCGTTTCATCGTTCACTAATACTTAAGAGTATAAAATACTATGATGCGGCGGCTTTTGCTGCCGCATTATTGCTACATTGAGGAATTTTATATGAGATATAGAACTATAGACGAGTACGCCTGCGACAACTCGTACAGATCTCTTGTGAACAGGATCGGTATAGCACTGCTTATGTTTACGGTGCTGTTTAACATTACAAACAGCATATTGATCGTAATAGTACCGATCCTTTATGAATTCTTGATCGAAATCGCAGCAGAGATAACCGTTGTTTTGCTTTACAGCCTTGCGTATATGCTGTCGTTTATGTTGCCGGCTTTGTCATTTAAATATATGTCTCGCTCAAATTCATACCGCAGGGTCAAGCTCAATATCAAGCTTTCGAGGAATGTTTTTCTGATGATCTTTGCGGGAATAGCGATAATACGTGCGGCGGCATTTATAAATGCCCTTCTTTTGCAAGGTATTTCCGTAGGCTATCCTTCCATCGATACCGAACCGACTCTTTACGGTCTTGTACTCAATATAATATATGTAGCACTCGTTCCCGCGATCTGTGAGGAATTCCTTTTCAGGGGAGTTATACTCGAAAATATGTTACCATACGGCAAGACGGGAGCCATTGTAGGAAGTGCTGTTCTGTTTGGAATTATGCACCAGAACGCGGCTCAGTTGTTTTACGCTACGGTCGCAGGCTTGGTATTTGCTTTCGTATACACAAAGACAGGATCTCTGTGGACGGGTATGATCATCCACTTTTTGAACAACGCTTTGTCCGTAGCAGACGATTTCATTTTAGCTAAATGGGGACATATGACATATTCAGTCTTTTATGCCGTTGAACTGTTTATCATCGTTTTGCTCGGAGTGATATCCGTACTGATGCTGGCAAAGAAAGAAAAGCGTTTATCTTCAAATGAAACTTGCTTTAAAGAAGGAATATATCGGAAGGAGCTGCCGCCGTCAGACGACAGTGCAGAGCATCACATAAGCAGAAAGACCGCAATAACGGGATTTTTCGCACCGGCAAACGCTTTATTTATGGCGATCACCGCAGTGCTGTTAATACTTACTCTTATTTTGACTTAACGGGTGGAATATATGGATCCTAAATTTGCAGATGACTTGAAGTTTATGTGCTTCGCTATTGAAGAAGCAAGGCTTGCATATCTTGACGACGAGGTTCCTGTCGGAGCGTGCATAGTTTGCGGTGGGGAAGTGATAGCCCGTTCACATAATACGAGAGAACGCGACCGAAATGCCATAAGACACGCGGAGATCACGGCGATAGAGCAGGCGTGTTTGGTAAAGCAAGATCGGCGTCTTTCGGATTGTACGCTCTACGTGACACTTGAGCCTTGCCTTATGTGTACGGGTGCACTTGCAAACGCGCGAATAGGCAGAGTCGTGTACGCCGCAAAGGACAGTACAGCCGGGGCTTGCGGAAGTATTATTAACACCGCGCTTTATCCGTCCGGCTTGCGTTGTGAGGTAGTAGGCGGAATAATGAATGACGAGGCGTCAAGCCTTCTCTCGTCTTTCTTTGCTAAGAAAAGGGAACAAAACCGATAGATAAAAAGGGACTTTCACATAGGTGCGCGAAAGTTCCTTTTTTGTCCTCAAATGCAGAAATGACAGAAAAACCGTGTCAAAATGTTATATTCAACATAAAATATTATCGAGATGACCCGTATAATATCGATTTTATAGCCGAAAGGCGGATACTTGCGGTCATTAATATGTTTTGGAGGAGATAACATATGCCGGATAACAGATATTTATGTGGCACACAAAATTCGGGATCAAGAGAACCGGTAGTGATAGAAACCAACCGTGTGCTTGATTCCTGCCGTGACCGTGATTGCTTTGAGGATGTAAGAGTGCAGCTTACGGAATACGGAAACGAGATCATAGACCGCACAGGTTCGATCAGAGTAAAAAAGGCCTGTATTTCATGGAGCGACATACACGTCGATCCCATTCAGTTCAACAGAGGTTTTTACTCGGTAGATATCAGATTTTTCGTAAAGCTTGAGTTTGAGGCTTGCACTTGCCCCGGACGTCCTCAAGAATTTGACGGCGTTGCGGTGCTTGATAAGCGCGTAGTTCTCTTCGGCGGTGAAAGTAATACCAAGATGTTCAAAAGCACCGTCGACTCATCGGATTACTGCAGAGTTCCCGAGATCAAGGACTGCGTAAAAAATACTCCTTCCGTAGTGGTCGAAACGGTAGATCCGATAGTT
Organism: uncultured Lachnospiraceae bacterium; assembly: GCA_964472845.1. Taxonomy (GTDB): domain Bacteria; phylum Bacillota; class Clostridia; order Oscillospirales; family CAG-272; genus HGM12650. The sequence goes on from CAYYND010000008.1 coordinate 10,196, forward strand.
CTCGGAAGCAGGATAGTAGAAAGCACCCCCGAAAGATGTTGTTGCTGCTGTTGCGATATACCCGACTGCGTCGCATCAACGCTTAACGGTTCGCTTTCGGACTCGGCATCAAATGCCAACGGTACAAGGTATCTTGCGGTCTCTCTCGGACTCTTCTCGGTAGTTCGTATGATAAGACCCTCACAGTATCTTATAAACGCTGTTGAATATAACGTCCCCGATAAGGAGTGCGTAAGCAACTGCGACGACGATCCCTGCAAGGTATTTCGCTCGATGGCTTTCCCGATAGGTGAATTCAACTCACCTTCACTGTCATCTATACCCCCGAGGCAGGATAAGGGAAAATGCGGCTGTAACGGTGACGGCAGATAGCTCTTTGACGAGGCTGTCGCAGATTCAGACAACTGACACATAGATAATAACAAAGCGCTTACGAAGTACTCAAATGTTACAAAGTACCGTAAGCGCTGTTTTTTTATATGTTATTTCCAAGAGATCTCAAATCTTACAGGAGAGCATTTTACCGAGTAGTCTATATAGCTTTGATTTAATGACAGGCTGCTCTCGTATTCTCCATAATAAACAAGACCGCTGCTGTTGTATATCGAGACTGCGAAGCCGCATAATTCAAAAAGCGGGCTCTCATTGTACATATTAGTGATTATTGCAAGTTCCCGACCGTTAAATGCAATATCTTGAATTGAATAATATTCGCTCAACTGCGATCTCGGTACCGAAAAAGCAAGTCTGTAAGTGCCGTCCTCGCATATTTCTATTACCGAAATATTCAGATCTTCTTGATATCCCTCAAGCACTATAAAGCTATCGTATTCGTAATATGTGCCCAACTTGGAGTCGTCTGCGACCTTAAATCTCTGAAGTTCTGTAAATGTTTCGGTATCTGCTACATTTAAATAGGTAGCCCCCTTTTCCTCCGTGAATATCAAAAGCTTTGAGCCGTCCTTGCTTACACTTAAATACATTACCTCTGCATCTTGCTCAAGCGGGTATACAAGCCTCAGCGTCTCTTCTTTTATCCCCGTTTCGTAGCCTTCCTTGAAGACGGTGGTAGACCCGTAGGTATTGGACGTATCTCTTACTTTTTCGTAATCAAATGCGTAGATACCGTATCCGTCGGGAATGAGGCTTGTGTCATAATACTTTGATTCCGAATTTTCATTCGTATATCTGTTTATTATACTGAAAAAGCACTTCGTGTCCGTGTATGTGCTGTGCGAATAGAACGGAGCTCTCTCTCCACCCGAGCCTACGCTGACAACATTTCCTCTTGAGTCCTTGCCGACCGATATGTCAATACCGGGAAGATCATCGGGTATAGGTATTTTGAAAAAATCCCGAAATTTGTCCCAAACCGCTCTCTCGTTGACGGCATCCTCGGATGCGAGCCTTTCATAATCATTTCCTTGCCAAAGTATTCCCGGAAGAGAGACGCTTACGGCGATAGGATAATAGTCGTAATAATCCTGCAGATAAATATGCTTTGTGCTTTCCTCGCCCGGCTTTGTCGCATCTGCCAGCTCGCGAAAGGCTCTTTCGATTCCCGTCAGATCCTCAAGCGGTGTTATCGAGTTTACGCCGTATGCGTAGTCAAATCCGAGATCGAGTCCCATATACTCTCTTTCACCGTATTCATAGTATTTGTTATAATGAAACTCATAATAGGTATTTGCCGAGCCTCCTATCGTGTACGACGTGTTCCAAAACAGATTACCCATATATTTAGCTCTCGTAAATATCTTTATTCCTTCGGCATACGATCTATCGCCGAAGATCACATTTTCCCTGATGGTCACATTTTCTTTTTCGTTATTTATAATGCTTCCGATCATACAGATCGAGGCGAGCGACAGAACGGAAAGGGTGAGGACCAACGCCATGATCTTTTTCATATGCCGTCTCCTCCCGAAATATCATCGAGTGCGCGGCTTACACGGTCGGAACGGTAGTTGTAAGTCTCTTTGATGTATGACATAAGAGTTTTTCCGTCCTCTTCAAGCTCCGATGTGTTTACATCGCCGACAACTTTTCCTTGACATATAAGGATCGCGCGTCCTATAAAATCGGATACCTCTTCTATCAGATGCGTTGAAAGTATAACGGTCTCATGCGGCTCAAGTATGCCGAGAAGCACTTTGTAAAAGTCCTCGCGGTTGAACACATCGTTACCGGCAAAAGGCTCATCCATCAAAATATAATCCGAACCTTGACAAAGCGCAAGAATTACTTCAAACTGATTTTTTTGTCCCATAGAAAAGCTTTTGAGCGGCTTGTGCATAGGCAGATCGAAAAATTGCATAAGCCCTTTGAAACGCTTGTTGGAAAAGCCGGGGAAATGCTCACGATAAAAATCTCGGTGTCCTGCAGGCGTCAAATTCGGGAAAAATGAATGTTCGCTTGTAGCGAAGGATATCTTAGCTATATTTTTGGTATTTATCGGTGATCCGTCAAGAGTGATCGTGCCGAGATATGGATGAAAGCCGAGTATTGATTTCATCAACGTCGTTTTTCCGGCACCGTTTTCGCCGAACAGACCGACGATCTCTCCTCGCGGAAACGTTAAGTTTATATCTTTGAGCGCTGTTTTACCAGCATAAGTTTTGGTTAAATTTTTAACTTCCAACATTGAAACTACCTCCAAATTTTCTGAAACGCCTCATACGGCAGGCATACCTTGGGCGTTGCGATAAAGTAAATGACAAAATATATAAATATCATAGCCGATGATACCGCAACCGTTGCAAGCGACATCATAAGCGGAAGGGAAATCGCGCGTTTGTGAAGTTCAAAGCGGTGCGGAAGTCGTTTCATTAAATAGACACTCATGCTTCCTTGCCTGTAATAAAGATAATGGTATATGATAAATGCCAACATAAATATCACGGCAATAAAAAAATATAATGGTACGCCGGTTATAAACGTGCCGAACGGAGCTATTACTGCTCCTTGTATCAGCTCCTTTGATCCGTCTGTGTAATATTTAAACAGCTCGTCGCGCGCACTCAGATATTTTCTAAAGAAGGAAAACATACTCAACAGTGCAGACGCGATAATTCCTGTCAAGAAAGTTCGAATCTCGGGCTTAAGGTCAAGTCCGGGTGGGGCATAGCGTTTCAAAAAATCAATCATTTGCAGACGCCTCCTTCGCGAATAAGCCGTAACATATTTCGATAAGGATTATAGAGACTACTATTACGGTTTCAACAAGGTGAGAAATATCACCTATACCTCTGTCAAAGAATACCACAATATACATCGCGATCGCGATAGCGGTATCGGAAAATTTCTTTCTGCGTTGTTTGTATGGAAATTCCGCGACGGCGAGTCCAAGCGTAACTATCAGCAGTACGTTTCGTATCCATAGTCCGATCTCGTCAAGCGGAAGAAGGCTATGCAAAAAATCATTTCTGAAAAAGGCGAGCATTACCGTTTGATTGCTTACACATTCGGCGGGTACTGAAATAACGTAATATTGCGAGAGCGCGAACGCGACCGAGATCTGTACCGCAAAGAGTATCATGTATGCAAATAAGTTGTATACGCTTTGACTTGCAAAGGTTGCACGCTCGCTGACGGATAAACGACGGAGCGTATAGCTTGTGTTTGATTTGAATGAGCAACCGGGCAAGCAGAGAACGACGGTCATTAGCACCAAAGCAACTCTGAAATAAACATTGATCGCCGAAAGATCAATTATTTTTTCAAGCGAGACCATTTTTAAACCGTTAGATCCTAACGCTTGATATGATGTGATCGCATCCTGCAGTTCAAAATAAAATGCGGCGATCTCGATAATGCTCATTGATAAAAGGATCACGAGTACTTTAAATATGGAGCTTCTTGCAAAAAGCCCAAACACGGATAAATGCTTTTTCATATGATAATAACCTCATTCCCAATATTTTTCGATCAATGCCAACGCCTCGTCCTTGGAAAGCCCCATTTGCTTGAGCGATCCGATAATTGCCGTAGCGTCGCTTTCAAGTAATTGTCGGCGGACGATACTAACGTCGGATTCGTCAAAGTGCATATAGCTTTTTGCTCCCGAGCGTGACTCCATAAGCCCCGCATCCTCGAGCATTTTATATGCCTTTTGAATGGTATTCGGATTAACACCGAGCAGGGCAGAAAGCACTCTCCGTGACGGTACCTCATCTCCGTTTTTCACAGTGCCGGAAACTATTCCGCTTTTAATATGCTTTATTATTTGCAGATATATGGGAATTCCTTCCTGAGTGATAAAATTATCAAAAGAGATCAAAACAATGCGTCCTTTCGAATTATTTGCCAAACCGTATTATGCTTGTAACACGGTCTACTGTATTATATCATTAATACGGTTGCTTGTCAATAGGATATTACAAAAAAACTAAACTTTTAATTTCAACCTTCCGACCTCGGACGCTTTCGAATTTAGCCCGAAAAGCCAATGGCGCCATAAAAAAGAGAGAAAAATATCGCAAAATCTCAATTAATGGTTTAAAAGCACTTGACAATATCAAATATTTGTAGTAAAATTGTACTTGTGATAGATTTCTTGATCCGAATACGACTCTAAGAAGCTTTAAATTAAAGGAGCGGTGAGATCTCAAAAGTCTAAAACCTTGAAAGGAAGTAATCGTATGAATATCGGAAAAACGATAAAAAGGCTTAGAAGGGAGCAGAATATGACGCAAGAAAAGCTTGCGGATTTTCTCAATATCTCGCCTCAAGCCGTTTCAAGATGGGAGAACGGTCTGGCTATGCCGGAGCTTGCTCTTGTGCCCGTGATAGCTAACCTGTTTGGAGTTTCAACGGACCTGCTTTTCGGTCTTGACAGCTCCGATATCAACGCCGCGATAGACGTTATCGTGTCTAAGGCTAACGACTGCGAAAGCAAGTCTGACAAAAACGCTGCAAGCATCGCAGCCTTGAAGGACGGAATTGCAAGGTTCCCGTCAAGTTGGAGACTCAAAAACGAGCTTCTCGGAAAATATTACGCTACTTATGCTGAGTATAGAGATGAGTTGGAAGCATCCTTCCTTAACGATGCAATAATGATCGGCAATGAAGTGCTCGACAATTGCACGGTGGATGAGTATCGATACGCCGCTATCGAGATACTAAGCAGCATATATGCGATCGCGGGTGATAAGGAAAAAGCGGTTGAGACGGTAGAACGCTTTCCTTCACAATGCGCAACAAAGGATAAGCTGCTTATGGTTATGCTCGAAGGCGATAAAAAGCTCGACAAAATAAAGGAAAACATATTTGAGTATGCAGAGATGCTTAGTCTGTCTCTTCGCACACTTGCTTTTGGCGGAGAATATTCCGACGCTGAGAAGACGGAGATACTTCAAAAGATCGTGAAGCTGTACGACGTTCTGCTTGAGTCAGACGAGGACAGAGAGTCTGAGCTTATGTGCAACGTCAACAGGTATCTTGCAGCGGTATATGCAGATAGCGGAGACGCGGACAATACTCTGTTTCACCTTAACAAAGAAGCGGATCTCTTACTTAAGCTTGACCGAGGAATTGAGGCTGAGGCTTCTCTGATAAGAAAGGAATACGGAACGGGCAAGCCGATCGAAAAGCATTCCGAGGATGCGTACTATCTTGCGGACGAGCTTCTTTATAAAGTGCAACATAAGCGTTATGATCTTGTAAGAGACAGAGAAGGGTACTCCGAGTTCGTAGAAAAGCTTGAAAGTATATTAGAAGATCAATAAGGCGATAAGTCATTATTACCGAACCTCCGTAAATATAATTATTATGATTAATTTACGGAGGATATTTATATGAGATCTGATGTTTTGCTTGAGATACTTCGCGCGCTCCTTTTTGGGACGATACAGGGCATTACCGAATGGCTTCCGATAAGCTCGACGGGGCATATGCTCTTGCTTGACCGATTTATAAAGCTTGAAAGTGCGCAGGATCGAGAGTTTTTTGACCTTTTTTTGGTCGTTATACAGCTCGCATCCGTCTTGGCGGTGGCGATAGTTTTTCGAAAGAAGCTTTTTTCGACTTTTGCTTTTTGCATCAAAAAAAGTAACGCTGTTCCTATGTCATATGATTGCAAAAGCACCTTCGTGCTCTGGCAAAAAATATTGATCGGTGTTGTACCGCTCGGTATCGTTGGTCTTGCGTTTGATGATATAGTCGAGAAATATTTGTACGGGCCGTTGGTCATTGCCGGAGCTCTTATAGTCTACGGGATAGCTTTTATTGCGGTCGAAAAAAGCCGTGCGCTGTCCGATAAGGTATCATCTATTGATGATCTTACAAAAGGTAAGGCGTTTGGCATAGGGCTGTTTCAGACGCTGGCGTTGATACCCGGTACCTCAAGATCCGGTTCAACTATCATCGGGGCAAGGCTTTTGAGCGTATCAAGAGAAGCGGCGGCGGAATTTTCGTTTTTTCTGGCGATTCCCGTTATGTTCGGCGCGAGTGCTTTGAAGGTCTTAAAGTACGTTGTGTCGGGAGCATCGCCTTTGACTCTTACCGAATATCTTGTGCTTGCGTTTGGATGTCTGTCGTCGTTTGCTGTCTCTCTTGTGACAGTCAAATATCTTACAGGTTATGTCAAACGACATTCATTCATTCCGTTTGGGATATATCGGATCCTGCTCGGCATCGTGATCATACTGTATTTTGTATTCAAATGAAGCGCGAGATACCGCGCGACGAGGGTTCTTATATGATTGAAAACAAACTTAAAATACCATATCCTATAATAGTCGAAGGAAAATATGACAGAGCTGCGGTCCTTTCGGTAGCCGATGCGGTTGTCGTCAAGACCTACGGATTCGGAATATTTAAAAGCCACGAATTAAGAGCCTTGCTCAGAACACTTGCAAAAAAAACGCCCGTTATTATACTTACGGACAGTGACGGAGCGGGAAATCTGATACGCTCGCATATAAAATGTATACTTCCGCCGGATCGGACTATATCACTCTATATACCACAGATCAAAGGCAAGGAAAAAAGAAAAAGCGCCCCGTCTGCCGAGGGAACGCTCGGAGTCGAGGGAATGACGGATCAGATAATTTACGACCTTTTGAAGCCTTATGAGCGATCGGGGGCGTTAAATATATCCAATCCGCTTTCGAAGACCGACTTTTTTAATGACGGGCTGTCCGGGAAAAGCAACAGTTCGGGAAAAAGAGACATAATGGCAAAAATGTTCGGGCTTCCAAAGGGGATGAGCGCAAACGCCTTGCTTGAAGCGTTAAGACTTTTGGCTACTTACGACGAATATAAACAAGCGGTCAAGGAGCTTGCCGAAGATCATCAAAACGGAAAAAGCTAAACTTCCTGTTGAAATTGCCCTAGACAAAAGTATCCGTGTGATTTTTCATCAAACGGATACTTTTTTGCTTTTAAGAATGTTGTAGATCTATCATTATTTTCTTCCGAAATGACTGCGATATATTGATATCATCTCATCATAGCTGAGTACATACGGACTGTTTGAATAGTTCTTTGCATCCCTTATAAGATCAACGTGCTCTTTTATTTGCTTGTCGGTCATTTTTATATCGACATTGGCAAGCCCCGAGAGCAATTCTCCGAGCACCTTTTTCTTTATTCCGAGCTCGGCACAAAACCGCTCTATCCGCTCCGCGCCGATTTCAGCCTTGGAGTTATATTCAATATAATCCTTTGCAAAGGCCGCGCAAGCCTTGCCGTGCGGTATGCCGTCGATAAGAGTCAAACTATACCCGAGCGGATGAGGAAAGCCCGTTCCCGTTATACTTATTGCGAGCCCCGCCGCACACGAAGCGTAAAGAAGCTCTTCTCTCATTTGATAGGAAAACTCATTCGGCAATTGAGAGAGAACGTCCCAGATGTTTTTTGCCGCATAGAGAGCACACATCTCCGATATTATATCAGATTTGGGCGACAGAAAAGATTCAAGCGCGTGATGAAACGCGTCAAGCGCCGTGCTGAACGTATATTCCTTTGAGAGAGTGAGCGTATACTTTGGATCGAGAAATGCCGCACGAGCCCATGAGTCCTTGTGTGTAAACGTCTTTTTCTTAAATCCGTCCGGAAGCGTGAGGACGCTGTAATTGTTTGCCTCGCTGCCCGTACCCGCAGTCGTGGGAATAAGTATTATCGGAAGAGAGGAGTGAAGCTTTTTTGCGGGATCAAATATGTCACAAGGCTCTTGGTATTCGTCTTTGGCGAATGCCGCGATCGATTTAGCGGCATCAAGCGCCGAGCCGCCTCCTATACCTATTATGAGATCGCATCCTGCCGCCTTGCAACGCAGTCCTGCCTCAAAGCAAGCAGTGACGTTTGGGTTTTCTGTTACCTCGGCGTATATTTCGTGTTCTATACCGCTGTCCGAGAGTACCGATAATACATCATTGAGCGCTCCCGAAACCTTAGCAGACCGTCTTCCGGTCACTATGAATGCCCTTTTGCCGAGTCTGAATTGCTCGGGATGATTTAAAACACAGTTTTCGCCGCCAAATATTTTAACGGGAATATTTAAACAAAAATTCATAACGTTACCTTCATTTCTTGTGTTTTATGTACGTGCTTGTCTCATATAAGCGAGACAAGCCCACAAAATCGAACTTGACGAATGAAATTCGTTGTTTTGACGCCAAACAATATAAAATTACGTTGCGTTCCGCGTCAAAACGGTTCGAGTTTTCGAGCGAGCTGTCTTGATGAGACAGCTCGTGGCTTTATACGTTGGTCAAAGCGGACATATCCCTCTGATATGCTTCAAGCAGCTCCGTGACCTTTTCCTTGTCTGTGCTTGAAATAAGATAATATATCTTGACTTTGGGCTCGGTTCCGGATGGACGTACAACGATAACATCTCCGTTTTCGAGAGCATAATAAAGCACATCGGAGGAGGGAAGACCTGTTGAGCTTTTTCTTCCGCTTTCTGTATCAATAAAGATGCCCTTGAGATAATCACCGTACAGCTTTACACGTTTTCCACCTAATGTGTTCGGAATCTTCGAGCGCAGCCCCTTCATAAGTGCTGTCATACGTGATGCCGAATCAAATCCCGTCATCTCTATCTGTTGGTTGGTTTCGTAAGAGTAGCCGTAACGCTCCCAAAGCTTTTCGAGCGCATCGTAAAGCGTCATATTTTTGGTCTTGTAGTAAGCGGTCATCTCAACTATAAGCATAGCCGCAACGACGGCATCCTTATCTCTTGCATAAGAGCCCTTCAAATATCCGTAGCTTTCTTCAAATCCGAAAATATAACTGCCTTTTCCACTCTTCTCGTGATTTTTGATAACCTCGCCTATAAACTTGAATCCTGTCAGTACATTAAACATTTCAACACCGTGGGCACGACATATCTTGGTGGCAAGTTCGGTGCTGACAATGGATTTTACCGCGTAAGGATCCTTCGGCATACTGTCATTGAGCTCGTAAGCGGTGATTATATAATCGAGCAGTAAAGCTCCCATCTGATTTCCGTTGATGGTAGTAAAGCTTCCGTCTTTCTTCCTTGCAACGACTCCCACACGATCGGCATCCGGATCCGCGGCAATAACGAGATCACTGCCTACCTCTTCGGCAATTTTCATTCCGAGCGTGAATACCTCAAAAAATTCGGGGTTTGGCTTGCTGACTGTCGGAAAATCTCCGTCGGGCTTGGATTGCTCGGGGACTACGTAAAGCCGCTTGAGCCCACTTCTCCTGAGCACCTCGGGTATAAGTTTGTATCCTGCACCGTGCAAGGGAGTAAAAACTATACGCAGATCCTCGGCAACGTTCAATACAGCATCGCGCTTGACCGCTTCCGCCATAACGGCCCCGATGTATTCCTCGTCTATTTCTTTTCCGATAACGGTTATCATCTTACCATTGACCGCTTTGTCAAAATCTGCGAGCTTAACGTCGTCGAATATATCCAGCTCGGACATAACCTTACTTACGGTGCTTGCGTGTTCCGGGGGAAGCTGAGCACCGTCCTCCCAATAAGCCTTGTATCCGTTGTACTCTTTGGGGTTATGAGATGCAGTGATGTTTATGCCTGCAACGCATTTGAGATGACGAAGCGCGAATGAAAGCTCGGGCGTCGGACGTACGTCATCAAAGATGTATACTTTTACACCGTTTGCGGCAAGAACCGAAGCGGCGGTATGGGCAAATTCTCTTGAATTGTTTCTGCTGTCGTAGGCGATTACGACGCCGTCCTCGGATCTGCTTGAATTATTTATGAGCTCTGCCATAGCCTGCGTTGCATATGCAACGGTATGACGGTTCATGGCAAGCATACCCGTCTTCATAATACCGCGTAATCCGGCGGTTCCGAATGAAAGATATGACGAAAAACGGCTTTTTATCTCGTTTTCATCGTCCTTTATCGTTTCAAGCTCATTTTTCTCGGCAGAAGAAAGAGCATCGCTTGATAACCACTTGAAATAATTATGTTTGTAATCTGTGTTTTGTCTGTTGGTATCCGACATTATAAATAAAGCTCCTTAATTTATATTGTTGTCTCGATCACGCTTGGCTTTCTTCTTTGTATTGCAGAAGTGCTCTGGCAAGCTGATCGGGACAGGATGTCTGCTTTAATCCGCAACGAATACCCGAAAGACGCGAGATAGCCTCGTCTACCGTCATGCCGATGACAAGTGCGGCAACTCCCTTGGTATTGCCGTTACAGCCGCCGTAATATTGGCAGGCAACTATCTTTCCGTCCTCGATCTCGATGTCGATCTTTTTTGAACAGACTCCTTGAGTATTATATGTGATTTTGTGTGACATTATATTTTCTCCTTTGTAAATTAATTGAATTATTTATCTTTCCGTAATTGTTATCTTTATCGGGTTCCGACAGTTGAATACAGCCCTATCGGAATAAAAGAGGTGAATGATGCGGCAAGATACAATAGGAAGGGAAGTATCTGCTTGTCTTTTATATCAAAAACGAGCGAAAAAGCGCCGTCAAGACTTGAGTCTATACGCAAAGTTCCGATACCGAATATCTCGGCGAATCCTATCGCTTCTGCGACATCGAAAACCGACTCCGAGCTAAGGACTACCTCGAGCCTTTCCTTGTCTGAGGCGACATCCAAGCCTTTTTTTAACAGAGCGTATTGAGTGACCGACGGTGTTCCCTTGATGTCGGATCTCCGTTCGCATATAGAGCAGATCTTCAACTCGTATTTGTTGATGAGCGAATAAAATCCGCGCAGCTTTCCCTCAATGTCGTTATACGTCGGAAGAATACAGTATTCGGTAATTCCGTTGTACACAGACTCAGCGGCATCCCCATATGATTGGAAATAAGAGACCTTTGGATTTGCGACCGCTGATGACAGTGACGCATAAGCATTTTCGATGTATTCACTTCTTACACATGCGATCTTGCTCTTGATCTGAATATCGACGTCGTCAAAGTATCCGAGAATATCCTCGTAAGAAAAGGTGTCCGAATTTAAAAGCATTTCGGATGCCATAAAGCAGATGAGAGCCTTGTCCGACAGCGCCGTAATGTGAGAGTCGGTATAAAGATATTGCGGAAGCATATGACCGTCTGACGAATCGTAGGCTCTTTTCGGAGCTTTAACTTTGTCCGAAAAGAGGTCGGATATTATGGCAATGGTTCTGTCAGTGTCGGCGTACCGTTCTTCGTTGCAGATCAGACGCCAAAGCTCAAATATCTGCGTGTAACGAAGTTGTGCGGCGGCGAGCCTTGAGGCATCAAGTTCTTTAAGATTTTTTATAACAGCCTCAGAACCTTGTATCCCGTCGCCGCCGGTTCCTGATAATATTCCTTTGATATTCATCAAAGCTTTTCTACTATATCAAAGCTCTCGACGAGGAATGATTGCATTTCCTCGGGGGAAAGCCTTCTGCTTGCAAGGAGGGCGAGCTTGTAGATGTAGCTTGCGATTCCGTTTGCACGCTCGGGATCGCTTTCAATAATGCCTGTGAGCGTATTGATGACCTTTGCCGACTTATTGAGCGAGAGAGTGTATTCTATCGGATAAGCATCAGCTCCGGGATCTATCCCGGCTCTTGCGTACATTTTCATAAATTCGTCCATTCTTCTTGCGTCTTCTGAAGCGGTAAGGAAAGCGGGGACCTTCTTATCCTTGAGATTATTGAGTTTTACCGTAAGCTTCTCGTTTCCGCTGACCTTGCGGAAGAGATCAGTAAGCGCTTGATCGTCCTCGGGAGTTGTGCTTTCGGTGTTTTTGAGGATATCCGCAACATCCGAATCCACACGGACAAATCTTACTCCTCCGTAGTTTCCTTCAAGGGAGGTTATAAACTGCGTTTCGAAAGGCTTGTCAAAGATAGCAACATCTGCGCCGATAGAATTAAACAGCGAAATATACTGCGACTGAAGAGTTACATCGTTTGTGTAATAGATGGTATTCTCGTGAGTCTCTTTTGCCTTTTCAAGATACTCGTCGATCGTAGCGAATTTTTTATCGGTAAGTCGGAGCAATATCGACGGCTTGATCCTTTCACAGAATTTCTGATCTCTGATGTAAGCAAACTCGACAAAGATATGAATATCATCCCATACCTTTTCGTATCCCTCGCGGTCGGTATTGCACATAGAGTTGAGCTTATCGGCAACCTTCTTTACAATATGAGCGCCTACCTTCTTAACGTAGGTGTTGTTCTGCAAATAGCTTCTTGAAACATTCAGCGGAAGCTCGGGGCAGTCGAGAACTCCCTTGAGCATAAGCAGATATTCGGGGATAACGTCCTTTATATCGTCCGCAACGAATACTTGGTTGTAGTAAAGCTTGACCTGACCCTCTATCGATTCGTACTCGTTGTTGTATCTCGGAAAATAGAGTATACCTTTGAAATTAAGCGGATAATCTGCGTTTATATGGATGTAGAACAGAGGATCGCGAGGATCGTTGAATACCTTGTGATAGAATTCGTTATACATCTCCGGAGTACATTCGGATGCGGGACGTTGCCAGAGCGGGTACTTGTCATTGATCGGTGACGGCTCGCTGTGAAATCCCTCACATTCACAGTCGCTGTCGTGCCCGTCAGCGTGCTTGTGCTCGTCTTCTTCAACGACTTCAAGGTAGATATCGACAGGCATAAACGCGCAGTACTTATTGAGAACCGAACGGATCTTGTAGCCCTCAAGGTACTCCTTTTCATCGTCGGATACGTGCATAATTACCGTTGTTCCGCGCGTCTCTTTATCACAGGATTCGATCTCATATTCTCCCGCCTCAGTGCATGTCCAATGGACCGCGGGCGCGTCGGTATAAGATTTTGTGATTATTTCAACGGTATCGCTGACCATAAAAGAAGAATAAAAACCGAGTCCGAAATGTCCTATTATACCGTTGGCGGGCTTACCGCTCTCGCTGTCGGCGTTTGGCTCATTCTCGTATTTGTTGATAAAATCAAGCGCACCGGAAAGAGCTATCTGACAAATGTATTTCTGAAGCTCATCTTCACTCATACCGATACCGTTATCTTCAACGGTAAGTGTGCCCTCGCCCTTGTTTACGGTAACCTTTATGCTGAATTTTTCCGTTTCCTCATCAAGATCGATGTGACCGAGAGCCGAAAGTCTTTTGAGCTTGGTTATGGCATCGGAGGCGTTTGAAACTATCTCTCGGAGAAAGATATCCTTTTCCGAGTAAAGCCACCGCTTTATAATAGGGAATATGTGTTCTGTCTCAACGGATATACCGCCTTTTTTGAGATCCTTGTTGTTTTCTGACATAAATTACACCTTCTTTGTATTTTTAGTTGTTTACAGTTCAAATTGAAAATTGAAATTTAAGGATCATACGTCCACATCCTTAAGGTAGAGACCGCCGTGCTCTGAAATAAAGCGCTTTCTCTCTTTGAGATCATCTCCGAGCAACGTATCAAACATATAAAGCGTTTTTGCTTCATCCGTCGGGCGTACGGCAATGAGTCTTCTCGTTTCGGGATTCATAGTCGTTTTCCACATCATATCCGGCTCGTTTTCGCCGAGTCCCTTTGAACGCTGAAGCGTGTACTTTTTGTTTCCGAGCTTTTTGATTATCTCTGTTTTTTCCGTCTCGTTGAAGGCAAACAGCGTCTCATCTTTTGTCGTTATCTCAAACAAAGGAGATTCGGCAATAAATACCTTGCCTTCCTTAAGGAGTGTCGGGAGCAGTCTGTAAAACAGAGTAAGCAAAAGTGTGCGTATCTGAAATCCGTCCTCGTCGGCATCTGTACAAATGATTATCTTGGACCATTTAAGATTTTCAAGCGAGAATGCAGGCAGATCGAGCTTTTCTTTTCCTTTTTGCTCAACTCCGCATCCTATAACGCGCAGAAGATCTATTATGATGTCACTTGAGAATATCTTTGCATAAGTGCTTTTCATACAGTTCAGAGTCTTTCCTCTTACAGGGATTATGGCTTGAAACTCAGCGTTTCTTCCGAGTTTACAAGATGTCAAAGCCGAATCTCCCTCAACTATATACAGCTCGCGGCGTGTCTGATCCTTTGTTCGACAGTTTACGAATTTCTCAACTCTGTTACTTGAATCTACCGCGGTGTTTAACTTGACCTTTGCTACCTTGCCCGCATGCTCCGCTGCTTCGCGACTGCGCCTGTTTACGAGCACGCAGTTGACAAATATATCCGCATCCTTGGGATTTTCCGTGAGATATATAAACAGCTGATTTTTTAAATACTCCGTCATCGAGCTTTGGATAAAAGCGTTCGAGATCGACTTTTTGGTTTGGTTTTCAAACGATGCGACCGTCGAAAAGCTGTTCGATACGTATACGAGGCATCCGGCGATGTCGTTAAAGTTGATCTTTGCCTCGCCCTTTTGGTATTTTCCGTTTGCGTTCATATACTTGTCGAGTGAATAAACAAACGCCGTTCGCAAAGCCTTGTCGGGGGCGCCTCCGTATACGAGATGGCTGGAGTTATGATAGTATTCGAGCACATTTACATCCTGACAAACACAGAATGAAAAGTCCGCCTTGTATTTGTAGATCGGAGTATCATCGCGATCCTGTCCTTCTGCTTCGTTGTGCCAAAGAACGGGGAGGGTGAGGGCTTTTTCGCCGGCAAGCTCTTTGACGTAATCGGAGATCCCGTTTTCGTAAACGAAGGTCTCGGTCGCGAAACTGCCGTCGGGATGCTCAAGGTTAAGCTCAAAGCGTATGCCTGTATTGGCTACGGCTTGTCTTTTGAGAACATCGTAGAAATATTCACCGGGTATATTTATCTCTTTGAACACTTCACGGTCGGGCTTCCAACGTATAACGGTGCCGTGTTGCTTTGATTTTTTTTCTATCGGCGTGACCGTCAGATCCGATACTGCGTATCCTTTTTCAAACTCAATGTAGCTGACCGCACCGTTTTTGTACGACCACACTTTCATATATTCGGAGCTGTACTGCGTTGCGCAAGCGCCGAGACCATTAAGACCCAAAGCGTACTCATAGTTACCGCCGCTCTGATTGTTTTCGTATTTTCCCCCGGCGTAGAGTTCGCAGAATATCAGATCCCAATTGTATCTGCCTTCGGCTTCATTGTATCCGAGCGGTATTCCGCGTCCGAAGTCCTCGACTTGAAGGGAATTATCTTGATATACAGTGATCTTTATAAAATCGCCGTGACCGTCTCTCGCCTCGTCTACCGAGTTTGAGAGTATCTCGAAAAATGAATGTTCGCATCCCTCGATAGTATCCGAGCCGAAAATGACCTGAGGGCGTTTTCTTACACGGTCGGGACCCTTGAGGGCGCGTATGCTTGCATCGTCGTAGTCGGTTGGGGCGACACTCTCGCTTACGGGAATATCCACCGAGAGCTGTTCTTTATCGTTGTTCTTGTTTATCTTTGATTTTGCATCGGTCTTTGCCGATGCTGCCGATCTGACCGTCGGCTTTTTTGACGCAGCTTTTTTGGATGCAGTCTTCTTTGTTTCAGCCATTTTTTCCTCCGTCATTTTAAAAATTTTGCGTCTTGCTTTTCGTCATTTTGATCTCAATACGAAATGTCCGCTTACAAGCCATAACTTAACATCTTAAATTATAACAGAAAAAATGTGATTTGAAAAGAGGATTTTGAATAATTTTATATTAAATATTTTAATATATTGTAATAAGTGCAATATATACGGCGCGTATCAATAATTTTTGTAAAAAAGCATTTTATTACTGTATGGGTGTTGCAAAAACTTCTGAAATGTAGTATAATACCTAATATAGGATCTTGTAAGTAATTGTTTTAGGCAGTTTATGTCTGTCAGAATATACGGGGGTAGATGTTTGAGAGCGACTGTACATTCCGAACTTTTGAACGCTTTGGAAGATAAGCGGATAGAGTATAAGATCAACGTATCCGCCAAAGGACTTACCACTTTCAAGGCGGGCGGAATTATTGATGTTTGCATACTGCCAAAAAACAAGTCCGAGCTTGTATTTTCCGCACTTGCCGTGCATCGGCTCGGTGAGCGGTTTACTGTTCTCGGACGCGGAAGCAATACGCTCTTTTCGGATGAAGGGTACGGCGGTGCCGTAATACTTACCGAAGGGATCCGCGCCGTCGAGGCAGACCTTTGCACAGACGGAGGCTTACTGTATGCCGAATGCGGCGTTCCGCTGACATATTTGACCGCGTTTGCTGCGAAGCAGTCACTGTCGGGACTTGAATTTGCTTATGGCATACCGGGCTCTTGCGGCGGTGCTGTGTTTATGAATGCGGGTGCGTACGGAGGTCAGATGTCGGATGTCGTAGAGTCGTCAGAATATCTCGATCTTGACTCCGGAAATGTTAAAGTGCTTGAAAAGGACAAACACGGTTTTGATTATCGCAGGAGCGCATACTCCGATTCAAAGGGGAAAATGATACTTCTATCGGTAAATATGCGGCTGAAGTACGCTGACAGCGGTGTTATAGAACAAAGGATGCAGGCAAATATGCAGGCAAGAAAAGAAAAACAGCCGCTCGAATATCCGAGCGCGGGAAGCGTATTTAAACGTCATCCCGGGTTTTATATGGGTCAGATAATAGAGGAGAGCGGACTTAAGGGCTTCCGTATCGGCGGTGCCGAAGTTTCCGAAAAGCACGCGGGTTTTATAATCAATAAAGGCGGTGCGACGGCTTCCGATATTAGGTCTCTTATAAACTACATAAGCGATATCATTTTGAACAGGTACGGGTTCACTCCCGAGTGCGAGATAAGGATCATTGACTGAAAAGCAGGTAAAATAATGTCATATTCGACAGAGTTAAAGAAAAAACTACTCAATTCAAAAACAAAGAGCAACTGTTGCCGCAGAGCTTTTGCCTTCGGAATAATGTTCGGGTCTGCTATGTCTCATCCCGAAAAGGCAGATGCGGCGGGGAAGGTATTTTTGCTTTCGTCGGGAGATATATCTCTTGCCGAGTGCGTTGGAGATTTTTTGTCACGCTTTTATAAAGCGGACTGCAATATAGTTAGCAAGACAAATTACGGTCGTTTCGATCATTCTGTATATACGAGTTCTTCCGTTGCACGGGCGATGTCGGAAAAAGCGCTTGAGACACCATCGCTTAACGCTTGCGAATACTTTAAGTGTGATCAGTGCCGAAGTTTTTTTGCAAGAGGCGTGTTTGTCGCGGCGGCGGCACTTGCGGAACCCACAAAGCAATATCATCTTGAGTTTTTATCCGAGAACGCCAAACTTGCCGGTGTCTTCAGAGAGTTTCTTGAAGAGATAGGGATCCCTCCGAGCGGAAAAACGAGGATATACTACAAGAACGCCGAAAAGGTACGCTTGCTTTTGGCATACATAGGAGCCAAAAGCGAATCTTTTGATGTTGTGAATATCACGATCGCCCGACAGATAAGAAACGAGGAAAACCGTATTACGAACTGCGAGGCGAAAAATATTCAGAGATCTATAAGCGCTTCCATGCAGCAGCTTGATGCCATCACATATATTCTTTCGGAAAATGCACTTGAGGAACTTCCCGAAGAGCTTCAGATAACGGCAAAATTGAGGCTTGAAAACCCCGATATGTCACTCTCCGAACTCGCTAAGCTCCACGATCCTTCCATAACTAAATCCGGTCTCACACATCGGCTTGCCAAGATTTCAGCGTTTTCACAACACCTCAAAGACGAAAGGTCGAAGGATGCGAATCAATAATTTCGATCGTTGCGCACAATTTTAAATTGCCGATTGCTTTTAACCGGCGGAAATCACATAAATTTTAAGGAGATCAAAAAATGAACACTTCATGGCTCGGACTTGAAAACAAAGTCGTAATCGTAACAGGCGGTGCATCCGGAATAGGGTATGCAACCGTTCAGGAATTTCTTAATGACGGCGCCAAGGTCGCTGTATGCGATATGAACCCCACGGCTCCGACGTTTGATGCGGAAGAGGGACAGTATCTCTACGTATGCGCAGATATTACAAAAAAATCAGAGGTAGACGCTATGGTAGCAAAGGTCGTAGAAACCTTTGGAACGGTGGATATTCTCGTAAACAACGCGGGAATCAATATTCCGCGTCTGCTCGTTGACGAGGGTAATTGCTATGAACTTGACGAAGCCGTATGGGACAAGGTTATGAATGTCAATGTAAAAGGACTTTTCTTCTGCTCTCAGGCTGCGGCAAAGATAATGGTTAAAAAATCGAGCGGCGTTATCATTAATATGTCCTCGGAATGCGGTCTTGAAGGCTCTGAAGGACAAAGCGTATACGCCGCATCCAAAAATGCCGTCAACTCTCTTACGCGCTCCTGGGCAAAGGAGCTTGGAAAGAAGGGCGTAAGAGTAGTAGGAGTTGCCCCCGGTATACTTGAAGCAACGGGACTCAGAACACTTGCATACGAAACGGCTCTCTCATACACAAGAGGTATCACGGTCGATCAGCTCAGAGCGGGCTATTCAAAGACAAACACCACCCCTCTCGGGCGTTCAGGCAAGCTTTCCGAGGTAGCTAATGCCGTAGCATTCCTAGCATCGGACAGAGGCGGATATATTCACGGAACAACGATAAATATCGCAGGCGGAAAGACAAGAGGCTGATCCGTCTGCTAAGGGCTGTTGCACTGTTGCTTTTGTATATCATACCGATATCTTGACCTGCGACAGCTTTTGAAGTTTGTGTTCAAATCTTAAATCTTGGTACGGAGTGGGAGATCGTATGGGTAGATCGTTTTTTTACATATCGGACGGCAAACTTTTTCTTAACGAAGGTAATGCTTCCAAAGAGGTAAGGAGTTCTGTACTTGATTCTTATGTTCAAAAGCTTCGCGAATCGGCAAGCCGAAATGAATGGAAGCGCTCGGGTGAGGGCGCGAGATTTACGGGGGCGTTTGAACCTGCCGAGAGCGCAGAGAGCCGTATAGCTTCTGTCAGATCAGCAGTGTGCTGCCTCGGTAAGCACGACGGGCAGCTGATATATTCGATAAATATTGACGGTTTGACGGGAATATACAGTAAAAGCGACCTTGATTCCGCAGATGAGGGTATCGTGATCAGCAGTGCCGACACATCATACCGTGATTTTGATATAAAAAACGGACGTATGGCGGTGTCCTCCGCATTTGCGGGTGAGAGCCATATAGGCGTGATTAAAATAGGGAGCAGTGACTGCGATATCTACACAGATGGAAGGTCATATGATACAGAACCCGTTTGGTCAAGGACCGATTCGGACAAGCTGTATTTCTGTACAGCGGGACTTGCGATACAGGAAAATCCTGAGGATGACAGATACGATCAGCACCAGCCTGTCTCATATCAACAGTTGATAATGGATATGGCAGAAAAAAGTGCTCCTGTCAAAAGAGGCCCGAGTTCGATCTGTATTATGGATATTTCGCAGGGAACTATGGATGAGGTCTTATCTGATGAAAAATATGATTTCCTTCATCCTCAGAGTACATCCGATGGTTCGCTGTACTACATCAAACGTCCTTACAGACCGCAGGAAAGCGGAAAACACAGTCTCGGTTGTCTTTTAGACGTGCTTCTTTTTCCTTTTAGGCTTATCGGAGCCCTGTTTGGCTTTTTTAATTTCTTTTCGATCAAATACTCAGGGAAAGCTCTTTCGAGAACGGGAGAGGTTAAGCAAAAGAGCCGCGAGCAGATGTTTATAGACGGTAATCTTATAGACGCTGAACGC
The DNA here is from genome assembly GCA_964472845.1 of uncultured Lachnospiraceae bacterium. Taxonomy (GTDB): domain Bacteria; phylum Bacillota; class Clostridia; order Oscillospirales; family CAG-272; genus HGM12650. The sequence continues at coordinate 30,295 of CAYYND010000008.1, forward strand.
GAAATGAAGGAAAATGTGTCAAAGGGAGATAAATTTCCCGGGATAATCCCGCGTTCATGGGAGTTGCATAGATTGATGCCCGGCGGAAGCGATAAGCTTATTCGCAAGGGGGTCGTTGCATATCGGATAGATGAGGAGACAAAAGATATTTTGATATCTAACGGTTCTGCGATCCTTCGCCGCTTCGCTGACGGAAGCGAAGAAAAAATATCCGACTCTCAACGCGTAACTTATATTTTCAACGATTAAAAAGATCAAATTTAGGCTCGTCAAAATCTGTGATCACAAGGGAGAAAACTATGTCAGATTTCGTACATCTTCATTTGCATAGCGAGTACAGCCTTCTTGACGGTGCTTGCCGTATAAGCGAAATACCCAAGCGCGCCAAGGAGTGCGGTCATACCGCGGTGGCTCTGACGGATCACGGCGCCATGTTCGGCGCGGTGGCGTTTTTTCGCGCGTGTAAGAACGAGGGAATAAAGCCCATCATAGGTTGCGAGGTATACGTTGCACCGAGATCAAGATATGAGAGAAATTCAGCACCGCAGAATTCGCCATATCATCTTGTGCTTTTGTGTAAAAACGAGATCGGATATAAAAATCTCATATATCTTGTATCGAAAGGCTACACCGAGGGATTCTATTCTAAACCGAGGGTAGATCTTGAGCTGATACGAGAACATTCCGAGGGGCTTATAGCGCTTTCCGCCTGCCTTGCGGGACATATACCGAGACTTTTGGTATCCGGAAATTATGACGAAGCAATAAAAACGGCAACAGAGCTTTCCGAGATCTTCGGAAAAGATAATTTTTACATCGAGCTTCAATATCACGGGCTTGAAGAGCAAAAAAGAGTTCTTCCGTTGCTTGTAAAACTTGCGAACGATTGTAATTTGCCGCTTGTAGCTACGAATGATTGCCATTATCTGCGACGCAGAGACTCCGAGGCTCAAGCGGTCCTTATGTGTATTCAGACGAACAATGTACTTTCCGACGGCAGACCGATAGGCTTTGAGACGGATGAGTTCTATTACAAAAGCACGGAAGAGATGACTGCACTTTTCGGAAAATATGACGGTGCTGTCGAAAATACGGTAAAGATCGCAGAGCGTTGCAATTTTGAGTTTGATTTTGACAGAACCGTTCTTCCTGCGTTTACCTGTCCCGACGGAAAAAGCGCGGATCTTTATATGAGAGAGCTTACCGAAAAAGGCTTTACCGAAAAGATTGCCTCGCATATTATCTCTTTTGATGAGAATAATACGGAAAAGGTGTACAGGGAACGCATAGAATATGAGTTGAATGTCATATCCAAGATGGGGTATTCCGATTATTTCCTTATAGTAGCCGATTACGTGGGATATGCCAAAAGCCACAATATTCCCGTAGGTCCAGGCAGAGGCTCGGGATGCGGAAGCCTTGTTGCATATCTGCTTTCCATAACCGATATAGATCCGATAAGGTTCGATCTGCTTTTTGAGCGTTTTCTGAACCCCGAGCGCGTAAGTATGCCCGATATCGATATTGACTTTTGCTACAATAGGCGCGAGGAGGTCATCGCTTACGTCTCGGAAAAGTACGGCAGAGATCACGTTTCTCAAATAATAACCTTCGGAACTCTCGCTGCACGTGCGGCGATACGCGATGTAGGGCGTGCACTCGGAATGCCGTATTCAGATGTTGATATAGTCGCTAAAGCTGTTCCTCGTGAGCTTAATATAACAATTGAAAAAGCTTTGGAGTCTCCCGATCTCAAGAGCCTATATGAAAGCTCGCCCAAGATAGAGAAGCTTATAAATACTGCTATGGCTATCGAAGGTATGCCGAGAAATATATCCATACACGCCGCAGGTGTCGTTATCACCGATGACGCGGTGTCCTCGTACGTCCCTATGGCAACGAGCTCGGATGCCGTGATCACGCAATACGATATGGATACGATCGCAAGCCTCGGACTTCTCAAGTTCGACTTTCTTGCACTCAGATACCTTACGATTATAAAGGATACCTGCAATCAGATCAGAGAAAACGATCCGTCTTTTGATATTGAGCAGCTTGCACTTGACGATAAAAAAACGTATGAGCTTATTTCCTCGGGAAATACATTAGGCATTTTTCAGCTCGAGTCCTCGGGCATGAGGCAAATGCTGACCAATCTTCGTCCGGAAAATATCGATGATATCCTTGCGGCGATTGCACTTTACCGC
>CAYYND010000009.1:0-32481 GCA_964472845.1 uncultured Lachnospiraceae bacterium
TTTTTGCTTCAGCAATTTCTGTGGGATAGTCTCCTATCTTCAAATAAGCTCCTGCACCCATCAGCACCGCATCTCCCCATGCCCGATATCCGTCAATACAGAAATCGATCAACTCATCAAGATTGGATGCCCTTTTCAGCAAAGCAAGTCTCTGAGCTCCGCCTGTTTGAGACGCATTCGGATAGTAAGCAGAAATTGCTTTGCTGATTTCTGTTTTGCTTACCATGCTCATTCCTGTAAATTTAGTGTTCGGATATTTCATAACCATTCTCATTTATATTTCATAATTAATTTTGTATTTTCGAGGTATCGACCAATTGCACCGCTATTATAACACGCGCATTCAAAAATCTGAAATAATTTTGTATATGCTGTAGTGGTCGCTTTGTTATATACATTATACCACGTCGAATTGCGACAAATATGGTGCATTATTACAATTCAAAGAGCTTATCGATCAATTTGTGCTTTCTATTATCATCGAGAGCTTCGTTTGCATTGACACTCTCTACAATGGCTTGAAAATCTTCTTGCTCAAGGGCGGGTGCTTTCTTTGGGATAAAATATCCCTCGCTATTGTGTTGAATATCATATCCGAGGTCTTTTAGCAGCGTTATATTTCTTCCGATTGCTTTTCGCTCAATAGTAGTATCATAGGCCGCCTCAATGTGCGAAATAATTCGTTGCTGATCAAGAGGTTCTTGACTATTTTCCAAGGTGCGAAGGATCAACATAGGATAGGATGAGGTGCCCCAATATTTCAAAGGTGTCAATGTCATTTGTAGCTCTCTCAGTTTATTTTTTGGGGCTCTGTCCACGTAGAACTCAAAGCAATACTCCTTATTTTCATCATCCATTACGACCATGTCCGTGTTGAGATGAGGTCGTCCTTCATAGTAACATTCAAAGGAGAGAGAATCCTTTGCAATGTAGATATCAAAATCGTCAAGCTCGTCAACTTCCTCATCTTCGTCGTTCCAATCGTCATCGTCAACACTCATGCCAGCATCGTTCTCGCTCGTTGGCTTTCGCTCAAATTCATAGTCATCGGGATCGTCTGACGGAATGGATTCATCTATATTCAAAAAATCAGTATGAGAAATGTAATTATCCAAAAAGCCTGCCATTGCTGTACGGTAAGCTTTGTGGACACCATCTGTACGAATCGCCTTTATATATGGCGATAGATAAATTTGCGAAATAATCTCTCGGATATCCTTCTTTGCCTCGGCAAAAGACTTATATTTTTTTGTTTGTTGACCGTCATTACCCGGCTTTGTTTCATAAGTAAGTTGCCAAATCGTTTTCATAATTCGTTGGTATCCTTTTGAAAATTTTCTTATTAGTCATTATATCATATTTTTTGGAGTTTTTCAATACAATGTGACAATTTTGGTGCAATCGCAATTGCTTTTCCAAAAATCGAGTATTTTTCAAAACCTCTTGACAAACGTTTGGTGCTGTGTTATAATTAAAGAACCAAATGGCTCATTATATTTCGGAGGGCATTTTATGAGAAGCAGAGATGAATCACTGTTCGGCAAGATCATCGATTTTGTGAATGAATATTTTAAGGATTACGGCAGGACTCCCTCCACTCGTGAGATCGAGCAAGGTATCAGCGCATCCCGTCCTACGATCCAGCGCTACCTCAAAACCATGCAGGAGCAAGGCGAGATCGAATACGACGGACACCGTGGTATCATTACGAAATATATGCGAGAGCTTATGGACACCAATCGTGTGCAGATGGGTAACTCCATTCCTTGCGGACCACTCACCGAGGTGACCGATGCTGAGCTTGAGCATATCCGTTTGCCTATGGCTCTGACCGGAAGCGGAGATTTCTTTCTTCTGCGTGCAAGCGGAGATTCGATGATAAACGCAGGGATTGACAGCGGCGACCTCGTTCTTATTTGCAAACAGGAAACGGCGCGTGAGGGTCAGATCGTTGCCTTCCTCTATCGGAGCGATTGCACTACACTCAAACGCTACCATCGTGTCAGCGATAATGAGGTACACCTAATCCCCGAAAACGATTCAATGAAGCCAATTATTCTGAAAGGTGAACAGCTGAATGCTTTGAAGATCCAAGGCGTTGCCACCATGGTGATGAAGGATCTTGACTCGTGATAAAGGAGGTATTCAATGGCAGAAAGAACAGATGACGGCAGAAGATATATGCCGAAGCTGAAATGTCCCTACGGCAACCATCGCTTCGCTGACGTTCCCGACGTGCTCCTACGCAATGACAGCGAGCTCAAGCGACTCTCGGATGCGTCCGACGCGGATTACATATTGGAGTGTCCGCATTGTCATGGAAAGGTTGCTCTCTGTATTAAATCCCTACACAACAGACCTACCGAGCCGTCAATGCTCATAGCGACCACTCGTGTCGCCCTATAACTGCCGCTTCGCGTGGCGAATACGTTCCATCCTCCCGGCTGTGAATTCGGGAATACATAGGGTCGGAATCAAACATAAAAGCTCAAAAGTATATCCGAGATAGCGGATATATTCTTTCTGCTTTGTTTGATTTCGGCCCTTGTTTTTTATGATTCAAAATCTCATCCGCAGGAAACAAAGAAAAAGCGGAAATTGAGATGTACTTTTACGGAGAAGCTCCAAATCACCGATTTCCGATTTCAAAGCAGGATAAAGGCGTGCATATTTGCTCGCATCTCACAGCGACCGGCAACGCCGTTCGCAAGCTTGAACGAGCTTTAAGGCGATTTGAAGAGCTTTACCATATTTAGCGTGCATTACACGTGTGCACAAAGTCAAAACGCGCGTGCACAGTTTTTTGATGAATTTTCTAAAACTATATTCAACAGGAGTGAAATTTAAAATGACAATTAAAAAATTATGGAAGCGAATATGCTGTCTCTTTCACGATGACCGCACCAGTATTCGTGAAGGAGAACGCATCGAAGATTGGGAAGAAGTTCAGCATAAGCGTCGTGAGATTGAAGTGGAAAAGCAGAGGGAGGAAGATGAGTTCCTCTCCACTTGGTTCGTCCGTGAGGAATTCAAAAAAGCCGGATGGTTCAAGAAAATCTTTCTCCATCTTAAATTTTTGTTTCGAGATATACACGGCGATCCATTCAATAAAGATCCCGAAGCCTTCACCCGTTACTACGAAACGCAGAAAGAAAACTACGTCGGTCTTCAAAGCGAACACACCATTAACGGCAAGATCTATCACGTGACAAATTACCTTGACCGAAGCAAAGAAGTTACGGCATTCGATAAGATTGACGAGCTGATTGATAGAAACAGATGACGATTATGAGATGTTACTTTACTCTTAACATTCCGAAAAACGCTGGATATATAAAAACCTTTGTGGTAATATATGCTTGCAGCTTATTCGGTTGTTTTGTAAAACAAATGGTTTAAGAGTAGAAAGGAGAACGACCATGTACGAAACAAACGAAAAAATAACGGCTCTGTATTGCAGACTCAGCCATGAGGATTCCATGCAAGGAGAGTCGAATAGCATTCAAAATCAAAGAAAAATTCTCTCGGAGTACGCTCAAAGCAAAGGCTTCCGCAATACGAAATTCTATATTGATGACGGATTCAGCGGTACGAATTTCAACCGTCCCGGCTTTGAAAGCATGATGGCAGATATGGAAGATGGAAAGATCTCCACCATTATCGTCAAGGACTTGTCCCGTCTCGGTAGAAATTATATTGAGACCGGAAGATATATTGAGCTGACATTTCCCGAATATGACGTTCGCTTTATTGCTATCAACGATAACTACGATAGCCTTCACAGCGAGAATGAGCAACAGCTTGGCATCATTAACATCTTCAACGAGTGGCATGCCCAGACCACCAGTCACAAGGTCAGAGCCACATTTCAGAGCAAAGCCAAGCGCGGTGAACGCCTTGCTACAAATGCGCCCTACGGCTATATCAAAGATCCCGATGACAGCGGACACATCATACCCGATCCCGATACCAAGGATATCGTCATCCGAATCTTCAAAGAATTTCTCAAGGATTCCAATCTCAAAAAGATAGCCAAGGGCTTACAGAACGATCAGATCATCACTCCTGGACAGTATCTGTATCAGAAGTACGGATATGTACACAGCGGTGTTGATATCACGGATCCCTACAGATGGTCAAGCACCACCATACGTTCCATCCTTCGCAATCAGGATTATATCGGTAATACCGTAAACTGTAAGACGAAGATCAAGTCCTTCAAGGTAAAGAAACAGATACGCTTGCCCAAGGAAGAATGGCTGGTATTTGAAAACACTCACGAAGCTCTCGTCAGCAAAGCGGATTTTGAAACGGCACAGCTTATCCTTGACGGTCGTAATCGTCCCGATAAGTCGGGCAAGGTCGATATATTCCACAACGTTATTGCCTGCGCGAGTTGCGGAAATCGAATGTATCTTCACAGAGCCAAGACCATGCTTCCCGAAGAAAATTATTACAGTTGCGGATTTTATCAGCGCAAGGGCAAGGACAGATGCTCGGCGCATCAGATCAACGCTATGGCACTTGAGCAGATCGTTCTTCAACAGATACGCTGGGTAACAGAACTCGCAAGAGAAAATCCTGAGGTGTTCTACGAAAAAGCACGCGCCAAGAAACGCGATGAGGACGAGAAAAAGCTCAAGGCGGTAAAGGCAGAGATCATCAAAGCACGAAAGCGTATAGACGAGCTTGACCGTATCATTCAGAAACTCTACGAGGACAATGTCAGCGGACGCATCACGGACGAGCGTTACGATAAGATGTCTCAAAACTACGAATCGGAGCAAAGCACCTTAACAAAAAAGCTCGCCGAGCTTGAAGAAGCCGAAGCGAGCTATGGAAGTGAACGAAACTCAATAGGCGGTTTCATTGCCAATGCCAAAAGATTCATTGATATTCAGGAGCTGACTCCCGAGATCGTCCACGCATTCGTATCCAAGATATACGTCTACGAAAAGAAGGAAAAGTGGTCACGCACCGAGGGAAACGATATCGATATCGTATTCACCGTAGGCTTTAGAGAACAGCATACCGTGAGAACATCCGATGCCATTGCATCATAAGCCCACAAAAACAGAAATACCGAGGCAAATTCATGCCTCGGTACTTCCGCCGCCTATTTCTCCGCTAAGAATGCAGAGAGAACTGCGGCGGCTTTTTTGCATCGAGAAATTTTAATATGGCAATATCCCGAGATCGTTTATTGGATAACGCAAAAAAAGCAGACAAAGTGTATGCCTTGTCTGCTTTCTGTGATTTTTTGTGATTTTTAGCGTTCGGTGGACTCAGTTCTCGGCTTTGCCGCAAAGATATTCGTCGATGGCAGCCGCCGCGGTTTTGCCCGCACCCATAGCGAGTATTACGGTAGCCGCGCCCGTTACGGCGTCGCCGCCCGCATATACGCCATCCTTTGAGGTAAGACCCGTCTCCTCGTTTACGACTATTCCGCCGCGTCGATTGACCTCGAGACCTTCGGTCGTCGATTTGATCAGAGGGTTCGGGGACGTACCTATCGAAATGATCACACAGTCAACGTCAAGCTTGAATTCGCTTCCCGGGATCTCGACAGGACTGCGTCTTCCGCTTGCATCGGGCTCTCCGAGCTCCATCTTTATACATTCGATGCCCGTAACAGAGCCGTTTTTGGGATCGCGCTTATCGTCGGAGTTATCGTATCCGTGAATTTTTACGGGATTGCAAAGGAGCTTGAACTCAATGCCTTCTTCCATTGCGTGCTCGACCTCCTCGTGACGAGCGGGGAGCTCGTTCAGCGAGCGACGGTAGACTATATAAACGTGCTCCGCACCGAGGCGCAGTGCCGTTCTTGCGGCATCCATAGCAACGTTTCCGCCGCCTACTACCGCAACATTTTTTGCCTTGAGTATCGGGGTCGCCGAGCCGTCCTTGTATGCCTTCATAAGATTGTTTCTTGTCAGAAATTCGTTGGCGGAATAAACGCCGTTAAGAGATTCACCGGGTATGCCCATAAATCTCGGAAGCCCCGCGCCGGAGCCTATAAATACCGCCTCATAGCCCATCTCAAAGAGCTCATCAACGGTAAATGTCTTTCCGATGACCGTGTTCGTCTTTATTTCAACACCCAAAGCCTTTAAGGTATCTACCTCTTTTGCTACGATCGACTTCGGAAGTCTGAATTCGGGTATGCCGTATACGAGCACTCCTCCGGCAAGATGAAGCGCTTCAAATACGGTTACGCTGTATCCTTTTTTTGCAAGATCTCCCGCACAGGTAAGTCCCGAGGGACCCGAGCCTACGACGGCGACCCTGTGACCGTTGCTTTCCGGCGGTGTCGGTGCATCGTTCGTGTGTTCGTTGTGCCAATCCGCAACAAAGCGTTCAAGTCTGCCTATGCCGACGGGCTCGCCTTTGATGCCTCTGACACATTTTGATTCGCATTGACTTTCCTGAGGGCAGACTCTTCCGCAGACCGCTGGAAGGGAAGAGGACTCCGAGATCACTTGATACGCGCCCTCAAAGTCACATTCGCGTATTTTTTGAATAAATTCGGGTATGTGTATTTTTACGGGGCATCCGGAAACACAGGGCATATTCTTGCAGTTGAGACAACGCATAGCCTCATCTATTGCCGTATCGCGATCGTACCCGAGAGCAACTTCATCAAAATTCCGTGCTCTTATCAACGGTTCCTGAGAGGGCATAGGATTTTTGTTTGGGCTCATATTTACTTTTGCCATTTTATCTTATTTCCCCCTTCTTTATGAGATTACAGCTTTCTTCATATGCGTGGCGTTCAAAGTCGCGGTACATCGCTCCGCGGCGCATAGCCTCGTCAAAATCGACCTCGTAGCCGTCGAATTCCGGTCCGTCGACGCAAGCAAAGCGTACCTTACCGCCGACCGTAAGTCTGCATCCGCCGCACATTCCCGTACCGTCTATCATAATCGGGTTCATAGATACTACGGTCTTGACTCCGTACGGCTTCGCGGTGGCTACTACGAACTTCATCATGACGAGCGGACCGATCGCAATTATCTCGTCAAAGCTCTGATCTCCGTCAAGCGCTTCTTTGAGCGGTACGGTAACTACGCCTTGCCTTCCGTAAGAACCGTCGTCTGTCATGACCGTAAGCGAGTCGGAGACGTCGGCAAATTCTTCCTCAAGGATCACAAGGTCGCGGTTGCGGAAGCCGATGATTGAATGGACTTCACAGCCGAGCGCGTGCAGCTTTTGAGCAACGGGAAGTGCTATGGCACATCCGACACCGCCTCCGACTATGCAAACTCTTTTAAGACCGTCTGTTTCGGTCTTTTTGCCGAGCGGACCTACGAAGTCCTCTATGTATTCACCGACATTCTTTTGACCGAGCTTTTGCGTGGTTGCACCGACTATCTGAAATATTATTTTGACAGTTCCTTTTTCTCTGTCGTATCCTGCCACGGTAAGGGGGATACGCTCACCATCAGCATCGACGCGAAGTATTATAAACTGTCCGGGCTCTGCCTTTGCCGCAACTGCGGGGGCTTCTATGTCCATAGCCGTGACCGTTGGATTCAATATTTTCTTTGTTACTATTTTGTACATGGGCATCATTCCTTTTTTCGAATGTGTATAAAAGCGTATTGCTTTTAAAAAATATACTGATATCAAACAGTATACCACGGAACTTGGATTTTGGCAAGGGGCGCGGAAAAGATTTTTGCAATTTTAAAATGGCAAAAAGTCATTTTTTGAAAAATTCACAAATATGCGGACAATTTTAATTTTTTAGAGTAGATGAAGCGGTACCGAATGTCATATAATATCTACTGTAATAAAAGCTCCGAAAGAGATGTTTAAAAACTATGATAATCAATAAAAAGATCAAATATAGAATGTTTGTCAAAACGACGCTGTGTTGCTTGCTCGTCATACTTCTTTTGCTTTGTAACGGCTGTAACCGCAAGGAAAATATAACGGATACAGATGCCGATACCGACACTACCGCATCTGAGGAATCAGAAACTGTCGATACGGGATCCGATACGTCTGAACCGAAGATAAGCCTTTCCTTGCTTGACGGGGTGACCGTCGCCGATGCTAAGGCTCTGCTCGACGGACTCGGGATAAAATATACGATAAGCTACGTATATTCCTCTACAACTAAGGATACTGTCATATGTACATTTATCAATGGCGCAAGACAGGAGAGCGAGATGCTCATACCGTCCGATTCGGCGGTGGATGTACAGATAAGCCTTGGCAGGGCTCCGCAGACGGAAAGCGTGAAGGCATTGGATGAAAAGACTATATACCTGACATTCGATGATGGACCGAACAAATATACAGATGAAATATTGGCAACTCTCAAAAAATACGGTGTCAAGGCTACCTTCTTCACGGTCGGTCAGTTTGTGGGATATTATCCCGAGCGCGTTCGCGCTGTTGCCGAGGCGGGTCATCTTATCGCTTGCCATACGGATACGCACGATTTTAATAAGATATATCGATCACCGAGCGAGCTGCTTGCCGATATAAAGGATTGGGAAGGGAAGATAGAAAAAGCACTTGGGTATGTTCCCGAAAAGGTTCTGTTCAGATTTCCCGGCGGCTCGAATACCTCGTATTTGCCGAAAGAGGATTTTTACGCATTTTATAATTGCCTTATCGATAACGAATATATGTGCTACGATTGGTCGTTTGCAAACAACGATAAATATCTTGCGGGAAAGCCGGACGGGATGTCAGTTATCGAATATTTGAAGGAGTCAACGGTGACGACGCTGAAATATCGCGAAAAGGATCCGACTGTACCCAAAATTATGCTGATGCACGATTCTGATAAGAATACCGCCGAGGCACTTTCGTGGATAATCGAATATCTTCAGTCCAAAGGGTACAGATTCGCAACTTTAGATGAGCTTGATGGAGATTGGCTCTTCAGACTGAATAATTGACGGATTCGGTATCTCGATAAGAACAAAATAAAAAATGATGCGGCTGCTCTTTACCGAAAAGGTATCGGGCAGCCGCTTTGCAGTATGATCAAGATGCAGGATCCTGCGAAATATGGCTTGTATTTTTATAATGATAAAATTCAGATCCGAGGTATGATACGCCGTGTAACGCGGAGTTCAGTTGATATTTGACACGGGCTTGGCGTGGTCTACCATATCTTCGACCGTCCATGCGTTGTTTCTTCCGACAAGATCAAGCGCATATTCGGACTGATTTATTCTGCATATCACAGTAGCTCTGCTACGCGCGCTCTTGTCGGTATCTTTTACCGATACGCTCAGAAAATCCACCGAAAAGCTATCTCCGTGCTTTTCTTTTACACGGTCATTTGAGATGAGGTATTTGTACGCGGCGTCTTTTGCCGCTTCGGGTCTTGTGCTTTTGAGATATAGTGCTTTTCCGAGTCCGATAAGTCCCATAAGAGAAGCGATAACGCATATGATCACTAAACTCTTTACTATCTTACCGACGAGAGATTGTGCTTTAAAGTGTTCAGACATAGATCTCATACCTCCTTAAGTTTTTATATATAGCTTTTGTAATGACTATTATTCCCAAGGCGTATAATCTGTATTCAAACTTTCGAGTAAAAGCTTGTCCCCCAATAGGGGGGATCGGGGGGGAGCAAGCGCTTGCTGTCCGATCCCAAATCTATTGAGTTCCTCTTCTTCTCTTCACCTATATAAACGGAATTTTCATCGAAAAGTTTCGGATATTTGAATAACAATATGTAAATAAGCAGTAAACATCGTCGCTCATTACATTATATGCTTGTCTGCCGAATTTAAGCACGAGGCGTTGTAGATTGTGTGCATAAAATAAGGACCGTGCAAAAGCCTTTGAAAGCCCCTGCACGGTTTTATCTTATTCGGTGTACGACTTAAAGTACACAGCCACGTTCATCTATAAGCTTTTTGAGTCTGTCCTTCGGAAGCTTTGAAACAGCAAGACCCGTGTCGCAGTGTAGCTTTGCGATGAGTCCCGCGCATTCACCAATGCTCATAGCCGTTGCCTGAACGCGCACCGAGGCAAAGGGCTCCCGTGCTGCCGAGATGCACCTTCCGGCAACGACGAGATTGTCGATCTCTTCGGTAACCGTCGCTTCGTAGGGAACATAGCAGCTCGTGTTGATCGACGTAAGGCTTTGTCCCGCCCCCTTCGCCGCGTGAATATCCATAGGATGCGCGCAGTGCGCAACGGGGCATTCAAATATCTTGCCCTCCGTGAAATCCTCAAGCGTCATAGTATAAGCGCCCTTGATGTTACGGGTCTCTCTTATCCCCGCATTTACACCCGAGGTGACGATTTCACAGTTTTTGAATTCATCAAATCTTTCCCTGAGTATCTCAACGAGCGCGATCATATCCTGTCTTAACTGATATTCGGCTTTGGTAAATGCTTCACGATCCGTCGCATCGACCTCGGCACGCGTAATGTTGACCGCAAGGCTGTTTCCTTTGACAAGGGAATTGAACCAAGGACCGCCGAATTGAGGTATGCCGGCAAGCTCTGCCTGCTCCAAAAGGAAGCTTCTGATCTCTTTGGCACACGACGATCTTTTTGCGCCTCCGTCGTGATGTATGTAATCCCTTAAAAGGTCGGTGTCCGTGTTTACGTTTGCAAGCGTAAAGCAGAGTGATACGGGCTGGAGCGCGGTTGTCTTTTCAAGCATAGGTGCACCTGCCATATATGCAAGATCCGCGTCTCCCGTAGCATCGATAAAGCATTTTGCCGCAAGTGCTTCGGTGCCGTTCTTGCTTTCGAAGATTACGTGAGTTATATTTCCGCCCTCGACCACGCAGTCGGAAATATAAGAATTTGTATAGAGATGCACGCCGCTCTCGAGCACCAGCTTTTCCGCTGCGAGCTTGTAGTATTCCGGGTGGACGGAAACATTCCCCTTCGGATATTCGACCTTTGCCGCATCGAGCTTTTCAAGCTCCTTTACGAATTCCCACGCAATGCCTCCGACGACCTGCTGACCTTTGAAGAAAAATCCGCTGATGGGAAAAACGAGTCCGCCCGACGCGGTTCCGCCGAGAAAGCCGTAACGCTCGATAAGAGCTGTCTTCTGACCGCTGCGAGCCGCCGAGACTGCGGCTACCCATCCCGCAGGACCGCCGCCGCAAACGACCGTGTCGTATGTATCTATAACTTTTATTTTTTTGCTTATACTGAGGTTTGACATAAAGATCTCCATTTCGTACGTGTTTTAAAACTGCCATTATGATATCATATTTTCAAATATATTGCAATACCGAATTTCAAAACCCTCCAAAAATATAAATGTTGCTCAGATCGTAGGCATTTCTTCATCTTTGTGCTTGAATTTTATAAGTATCACAAACGAGGTGATCAAAGCAAGGACTTTGCATATACATTCGACGATGTTTTTTCCCACAATAAGATTTTGCGTGTTCAAATAGATTGCCGCCGCTCCCGTTACGGCAAAAGCCGCGGGAATAAGCATAAGCTTTTTGCTGACCCCGACGTCGCACACGAGCCCGATGATCATTATCAGTATAAACACTGCGTTTGCCGCCTGAAGGATATATGTGATCTTGTTAATAATTTCGAGTATCGCGTAAAGCTTTTGCGTATCGTCGTGCATCAGCTCAATGAGATACAGAGACAGAGGCGAGCTGAGCGCTTTGAAGGCTAATTTGATGCCTATCGACAAGGTACTGCCGAGTGCGGAAAGCCGCACTGTCTTGCTTTTTCTTAATTCGGACGTAACATACGAAATAAGCATAACGGTAAGTGCGCCTATCGCATATCCGAAATAAGAGAAGACCGTGGAAAAAGACGCAACAATACCTGCGTATGAGGAAACCCCCTCCCATCCCTCGACGCCCTTCGTATAGAAATAGGCATATGATATGTATGTGATCGAATTTGTAATGAGGACTGCAAAGAATATAACATAAACGACTATGCTTCCGAGCGTCAAAAATCTGTTCGATACATCGTCATAATCGAGCTTTTCGATCCAAGAGAGCAGAAGATATTCAAAGCCTATCCCGATGACGGAGCAGGCGTATGCGATGAGTATCGCCACAGTTCCGATAAGAGAGCCGAATATGCAGAATTCGAGCACGATCGCGAGTGAAAAGGGAAGCGCAAGGATGAGCGCAAGCTTGCCGATGTTGGTAAAAACACGGAGATTGTAGCGTCCCTTTGGTTCGTCGATAAAGGTGTAGTTAAAGCTTATTCCGCGACGCTTGAACGTACAGGAAAAATAAATAAATCCGAGCAGCTCAAGCATAAGAATAATGTAATTTGTCGGCATATCGTTGAATCCTCTGCGTATTGAGAAGGGAATACTCAACGCATAGCCGCTAAGTGCTAAGGCAAGGAAGACCTTTCCTGCTACCAAATAATATGAATTTGTTTCGTGCGCGACGCGCTCATCGCCTTTTTCGCCGCGCAGTATAAGCCGCCGTATCTCTCCGATCAAAAGGATAGCGGTGCCGCTTATCACGGTAAACGATTCTGTAAACAGATACTTGATGTGAATTTCTCCGATCAGACTTAGGCGCGCACAACGCAGACCTCCGTATGCGAGCACAAACAGCGTGGCAAGCAGAATTCCGAGACGGTATATCTTGCCGCTCTCGGTGTTGATCCTTTCGTCATTAAACATAGTTATTCCTCCCAGAAAATATCGTTTAAGGTTTTATCGAGCGCTCGGCACAGCTTTATGCACAGCGCGATAGTCGGATTGTAATCTCCGTTTTCTATCATATTTATCGTTTGTCTCGATACCCCGATGATCTTGGCAAGCTCGGCTTGGGAAAGTCCCTTATCAGCACGTGCTTGCTTCATCTTTTTATTTACCATAGCGAGCCCTCCTGTCAATTATATGCGACATCTATATTATAGCACCGTAAGCACGATCTGTCAAGTATATTTGACATATTTTTGCACTGTAAAAATAAAAACGGCTCTCGGCTTGTCCAAAAGGGACGTACAGAGAGCTGTCCTATAACTTATGCTTAAAAAATATTCGATCTATCACATCTTGTAGCGCATAGAGGGTCTCCCGCCCGTCTGTAGTTAATCTCGGCGGTCACCTTTCCCGATTCGGCAAGGTAGTTCATATAACGTCTGACCGTAACGCTCGTAAGCCCTATCCTTTCGGCGATCTCATCATCCGTAAACCATACATCTTTGTTCGTTTTAAGCTGTTCCGTGATAAGCTGAAGTGTTTTTTCTTGAATTCCTTTCGGAAAAAGCTCTTCGCTCTTTTTGCGTGAGCTGTCAATGATATGATCTATGCTGGACTGATTGAAAGTGTCGAGATCCTTTAGCGCATTGTTTTGCGCCGCATATTTTTCGAGAGCCATCTGAAAGCGGTCAAAGGTGAAGGGCTTTACAAGATAATCTACGATACCGAGATGCAATGCCTCTCCTAAAGATTCCCGATCGTTTGCGGCGGTTACCATAATGGCATCGACCGTGATCTGGCGGTTTCGTATCTGCCTGAGCGTTTCAAAGCCGTCCATATGCGGCATAAACACGTCAAGCACGATCAGATCTGCTTTGTTTGCTTCAAGAAATGTCAGCGCACTTGCGCCGTCCTTGCATTTTCCGACTATCTCGAAATTTTTATTCCTTTTTATGTATTGCTCGTTTATCATGGCAACCATAGGGTCATCTTCGACGATCAAAACCTTATACACGTCTGTTTCTCCTTTGTAAAGCTTACCGAAAATGAGCTTCCTACGCCCTCTTGCGATTCGACGGTGATCTTTCCGCCGAAACTTTCGACCGTGGCTCTTACCTGATGCAGTCCCGTTCCTCTGCCTTCGCCTTTTGTGGAATATCCGTTCTGAAATATTGAGTTCATATTCTCTTTTGGAATACCCTTTTTATGTCGATACCAACCGTCAGTTTGATACAACTGCGCCTTACGACTTCGTAGGCTTTTATTAAGCCTTGTTGCACCTGCAGTGATTTAAGGCAACAGAGTGACTTGCATTTTGACGGGGTTATGGTCGGAATTGGCGAAATTCAATTCTACGGTGTCAACAAGCTCCACCTTTACGTTTGGCGAGACGATGAAGCCGTCAAGCACGTACATCTGGCTGTCCTCGCTCAAGGGGCTGTCAAGCAGACGGCAGGAGGCGCTGTCGCCGTCAAATACGTATCGAAAGCCCTCGGGCAGGGAGCTTTCTTCCAAAATACCCGGCGTCCAAACATCATCTTTTATCGGATATTTATCCAAAACACCCGGGAAGGATTGGTTGAAGTCGCCGCCGGCGATCACGTAATTACCTTTTTCGTATTCCTCTTGCAGTATCTTCATAAGCAGCTTGGTTTGAGCGATCTTTCCTTCTCCGTCATCGTAGGCTTCCAAATGCAAATTTACAAGAACGACTTCTTTGTCGCTTCCCTCGATCTCCAGCCTTGTTATGAGCAGACAACGCTTTAAATTGGCAGTGCTGACAGGCCACGAAAACGGGCAGGGTAAAGAGATGCGTTCCGACGTTCCCTTAACACAGCCGTCTGTAAATGTAGCAATGCCGCTCTCCACCTTACCGATGGGAGGCAGGGGAATGGGCACAAATTGGCACTTATAGTTGTATGCCAAGGCAAAGCTGCCGTCATAAGCCTCGGAGATGGCTTCAAGCTCATTGACATATCCGGTGCGTGAGGAATTTACATCCACCTCCTGCAATAGCCACGCATCTGCCGACTGCGAGGAGATGAAGGCTTTGATGACAGCCAAATTCTTCTCTACATCCTCTGCGGACGGGTTGACCTTGCTACCGCCATCCATAAAGAAGTCGGATGCCGCATCAAGCCCTGCGTAGCCTATGTTCCAGCTGTATACCGTCATCGTGTCGCCCACCGAGACGGCTTTGCCGTTGCCGTTCTGCTGCCATTCGGCGTCCTGCCGATCTTTTGGATGGTATTCCGTTACAGTCAAGTAACCCACAAATGCCGCCACAGCCAGCAATACCGCCGCCAAGACCAACAAAAGTATTTTAAGCCACAGACGTTTTTTCATATCCAAGCCTCCGTTATTTTATTTTTGATTATTATAGCATAGCATCGAATATTTTGCAACAGTCGATAGCTTTTTTGACCTAAAAAGTGCCCGAAAACGCAAAGGTCTTCGGACACTTGTAAGCTATACGGGATTATTCCCACTCAATAGTTCCAACCGGCTTCGGTGTAAGATCGTAGAGCACGCGGTTTACGCCCTTGACCTCGTTAAGGATCCTATCCGTGATCTTATTAAGCAAAGCATAGTCGATGGGCTCGATGGATGCGGACATAGCATCGATGCTGTTTACGGCACGGATAATGACGGGCCATTCTACGCATCTTTCGCCGTTGCGCACGCCAACGGAATAGAAGTCCGGAACTGCGGTGAAGTACTGCCAAACCTTGCCTGCAAGTCCCGCGTTTTCAAATTCCTCACGCAGGATAGCATCCGATTCGCGGACTGCCTCGAGGCGGTCGCGTGTGATGGCACCAAGGCAACGAACACCGAGACCCGGTCCCGGGAAGGGCTGGCGGTTTACCATACTTTCGGGCAGACCGAGCGCTCTACCCACGCATCTTACCTCATCCTTGAAGAGAAATTTGAGCGGCTCAACGAGTTCAAAGCCGAGGATCTCGGGCAGACCGCCGACGTTATGGTGCTCCTTGACCTTTCCGCTTTCAAGAATGTCGGGATATATAGTTCCTTGAGCCAAGAAGCTGATGCCGTCAAGCTTATCTGCTTCTTCCTTGAATATCTCGATAAATTCGGCACCGATGATCTTGCGCTTTTCGGTCGAGTCCGAAACTCCCGCAAGCTTGTCAAGGTATCTGTCGGTAGCATCAACATAGATAAGATTTGCGCCGAAGCCCTCTTTAAATACTTTTATGACCTGCTCGGGCTCACCCTTGCGGAGAAGACCGTGGTTTACGTGAACACTGACGAGTTGATCTCCGATCGCTTTAAGAAGAAGTGCGGCTACGACGGATGAATCCACGCCACCGGAAAGAGCTAAGAGCACTTTCTTGTCGCCGACCTGTTCACGGATGGCGTTTACTTGCTCTTCAATGAATGCGTTGGCAAGCTCCTCGGTATTTATGCGCTTCATATCCTCGGGTCTTACGGGCCTTTTTTCGCTTTTTAAGCTTTGATCGTTTGTCTGCATTTTCTTATCCTCCATATTTATAACCATTTCTTTGGTACTGTACCGCGGTTTGGCGGCGGATTTGAGAGCCGATCCACGGCTTTCAAACCTCGGTCTATATCGTTGCATCAGTTGGTATAGTTGTCGAAATAACCCTGAACGAGAACTACGGGAGTACCCTTATCGCCGGAGCCGCTGGTCAAGTCGCAAAGGGAGCCGATAAGATCCGTGAGCTGACGGGGAGTCGTACCCTGTGACGCCATATTTCCGACGAGGTTGGAGCCCTTTGCTTTGATGCTCTCTTCAATAGCCTTCTTGAGTGCCTCTCCGCTGAGATCCTTGTAGTCGTTGTCGGCAAGGTACTTGAGCTTTAACTCGTTTGGAGTACCTACAAGACCGGATGTGAATGCGGGGGAAACCACCGGGTCGGCAAGCTCCCATATCTTACCCTGAGGATCCTTGAAAGCGCCGTCTCCGTATACCATTACTTCAACGTGCTTGCCCGTTGCATCGAGCATCTTTTTCTGAATATCGAGAACAAGATCTTGGCACTCGTTGGGGAATAGCTTGATCTTATCTTCGGTCGATTTGTTTGAGCCGAGAAGTCCATACTTTCCGTTGTATCCGCTTCCGTTTACGGGAGCGTTGAGAATGTCGTCAAGACCGAGCACTACCTTGGCACCCGCAGCCTTAAGAATGCGCTTTGTGCGCGCTCTTGTATGAATATCGCAGGTTATTACGCGGTCGGTGTAGTCAAGGATAGCCTTTGCCTGATTTGCAAAAACGATCTCGACCTCGGCTCCGCATTCCTTTATGAGATCGCCGTAATACTTAACGTAATCAACGCCCGTGAATTCGTGTACGCCGTATCCGAAAAGTTCGCGGTATTTTTCCAAGGGTAAAACGTCGCTGTAAGGATTTACGCCCGCCGCATCGATCTTATCAAGGCTTACGAGCTGATTGCCTACCTCGTCGGAAGGATAGCTGAGCATAAGCACGACTTTTTTGACACCCATAGCTATGCCTTTAAGACAGATGGCAAATCTGTTTCTCGAAAGGATAGGGAAGATAACACCGACGGTGTCGCCGCCAACTTTGGCTTTTACATCATCGGCAATATCTTTTACCGATGCGTAGTTGCCTTGTGCTCTTGCGACGATAGATTCTGTGATAGAGATCACGTCACGGTCGCGTATCTCAAAGCCCTCGTATTCTGCGGCTTCAAGCACACTGCTTGTAACGATGGCTGAAAGATCGTCTCCCTCTCGTATGATGGGGCAACGTATACCTCTTGAGACTGTTCCTACTCTGCGTTCTTTTTTATCCATTGTTTTAAGTTCCTTTCTGCTGTGCAGTTTGACTTTTGGATTTTTCAGTACATTCGATGCAGGACCTGCTCCAAACGGCTGAAATCTGTTTAATGCAAGTTGGCATCTCGCCAACTTCAAAAACACGTTTAAGTATAGCACATAATGAGCCAAAAAGCAAGTTTTTGGCAAAAAAAATGATATTTGCGATGTAAAAATATTTTTTTGAAATTTCTCCGTATTTGTTACTTTTTTATAAATGATACCTTGATACACAATTGTATTCCCAAAATAGAAAAGCAAAGCATCCGCATACGCGAAGGCTTTGCCGCATATATTGAAATAAAGCAATAAAGCGTTTAAAATACGAACTGTACCAGAAGCATATAGCAAACGGTTCCGCTTACTATGCTGACAAGGGTATTGCGCTTCCAAAGGTGCAGCAGTGCTACGAGCGCGCAGGAGATAAGCTCCGGGATGCCGTAGGGGGCTTGCAAAAACGAGACGTTTTTGAGGCAGAACACAACTAACATTCCCATAATGGCGAAGGGGAGTACTCGGCTCAGATACAGGATGAATTCGGGGGTCTTTTTTCCGTTGAAGATGATGAAGGGCAGGGCTCTCAGTCCCACTGTTACCAATGCGATAACGGCGCATATGAGAACGGAATGAAGGTTATCCACGGTCGGCACTCTCCTTTCTGATCTTTTTCAGCACCGTGAGCGCAAGCATTATTGCAAGCATCGATGGGATCAAAAATCCGTCGGAGCCGAAAATGAGCAAGCATATGACGGAGCAGACCACTCCGATCAAAGCCGAAACGTGATCCTTTGTGCTCTGCCATTGCTCGACAAAGATGGTTACAAAAAGCGCCGTGAGTACGAAATCTATGCCCTCAACGCTGAACGGAATTATCTGCCCCAGCAGGTTGCCTATCACGCATCCGCAGATCCAATAAATATGATCCAATATTGAGATAAACAGAAAGTATGTATGTGTGCTTTTGGGGTCATCTCCTAATTCTTGACTGCAAACGAGCGAATACGTCTCGTCGGTTAGTGCAAATATCATATACGGCTTTTTCTTGCCCGCGCCTTTGTATTTGTCTATAAGCGAGATACCGTAGAACAGATGACGCGCGTTTACCATAAGAGTTGTAAGTGCCGCTGTGATGAGAGTTGCCCCCTCGGCAAGAAGATCCACCGCAAGGTATTGCATAGATCCGGCGTAGATAAATACGCTCATAAAAAATGCCCAAAGTGCGCCGTATCCTTTGGCACTCAAAAGTATTCCAAATCCTATTCCGAGTACTATGTATCCGGCAAGGACGGGTAATGTGCATACGAAAGCTTTCTTTAGCAGATAAATCAGCGATCTGCGTTCTTTAGTGGTTTTCAATCGGGTTCCTCAATTCTTTTTAGCTTTGATTCTGTAATATAATTCTGTAACTCAGGCGTGGAGAGCCTTAAATATCTTGTACACGTTGATCGCACCGATGCTCGACGAGAGCCTTGACGTACTTTCATCTATCACGGTAATATCTTTTTGCAAAATTCCCGCGTGTACGAGCAAGGATCTGAATACGGCGCGCAGGGGATCGGACCCACCGACGATCACACGCTTGCCGGGCATATATATTTTAAGCGTAAGCTTTATATCGTCCGCAAGTATTGCGCCGACGAAGAAATTGGCGGCCTCATCGGCAGTCCAATTATTCCACAGCCTCAGATTTCTTGCTTTTATTAATGACGGAGATGTGCCGTGATGTGAACAGTAATCAAACCCCTGTATGAGCTTTTCGGGTATAATGGTCTGTATCGGCGGAATGGGGAGAGAATGACGGAGCAGAGTGTGCTCTGACATAGCGGCTATGAATTCGCCGCACATACCCGTCAGGATATTCGTGATCTGTCCGTTTGGATCAACGTAAAAAGTCTTTGTGTATGAACCCGGCAGTGTGATTATAAAATCACCGTCTATACCGAGCAACGACATAATACCGAACGTCTCACATTCCTCACCGCTCATAGAGTCCGTCGCTTCTATTCGCTCCTCGGGATCAGCTGTGCTTTCATCCGGGTAAGTTCTTACACCGGGGAGAAAAAGTATTGGGATCTGTGTTATGTCGTCAAGTATGACTTTTTTGGCGCCGATCGCGCTTTCTTTTGCGCCCACGGGTGCCAAAACGTGCGGGACTCGGTATATTCCCACGTCGGAGGATAGGGTCCCGGCAGAGATTACGATCTCGATATCCTTTTCCGAGAGAGCGTTCTTTTGAAGAAGCTCTTCGATACATTCGCGCAACGTCGTACGCAGTATTGCGGATGAGCCGTCGAATGCGGTATTTCTGATTCCGACCTTCTTCTTGGCCTCGTCTACGAGGTCATATTTGTTAAATAATCTGCATCTCATATTGGTAGATCCGCAGTCTACGGTGATGATCATTATATTGCTCCGTTTCTGATTTGCGTTTAACAACATTTGAAAGCTATTGTATCACAGAGTCACAAAAATGTCAATGACGAAGCAAAACAATTTGAATTTTTTTAAGTATTTGTCGATATGTACGGTTATTTGTGAGTGTGAATACTTGACAAGAAAAACACGTTATGGTATACTTACAGTGCAGTGTCGATCTGCGATCACATTATTAGGAGATGATATATAATTATGGCAAACAACAACTTGACAGAGTCTTATGAGGCACTTCCGAAGGCGGCAAAAGTTATTTTGCAGCTCTTGCTTGGCGGTGTGATCGGGGGCATTTACAGAATCCTCCGTTACATTGAAACCAAAAATGTCGTTACCTTGGTAGTAGGAATAATAGCTCTCGTAACGGGTATCGGAAACGGTATATTCTGGTTGATAGACCTTGTTACCGAGATCGTAAGCAATAGGATCACCGTGCTCGCGGACTAACTACAATAAACGTTTGAAGCAGCCGCCGCTGCTTCTTTTTCGACTGAACGCATCAATTGTAAGGAGACAAAGATCAATGGAAAGCAAAAGAAAAGGAGCTCTGCATACGGGACACAGAGAAAGGATGCGGCAACGATTTACAGAAACGGGACTTGACGGCTTCAGAACGCACGAGATACTCGAAATGCTGCTGTTCTACGGAGTGCCGAGGCAGGATACCAACGAAACGGCACACCTTTTGCTCAACAAGTTCGGCTCGCTGAAGGGCGTTCTGTTCGCGGACAGGGAAGAACTCATGAGCGTACCGGGCGTCAAAGAGAATACCGCTACCATGCTTAGATTTATAGGTGAGACCTTTGTAAAGACGGTCAACGAAAGCGTTCAGGTGCCCGACAGCTTCGACGGGTGTCATAAGGTCACGGATTATCTGCGCAGCAAATTTTTCGGAATCACACGGGAGACCGCGTTTATGCTTCTGCTCGACAACGGACTGAAGCTTATAGATTGCGTAAAGATCGGAGAGGGAACCGTCAATCTTTGCGAGGCGAATACCAAGACGATCCTTGCAAAAGCTTCGGGAGAGCGGGTGTCTGCGGTAATACTTGCGCACAATCACCCGGGTGGACTTTCGGTACCGTCGAGCAGTGACTTGGATTTTACTTTTACGGTAAATTCCTTGCTCGAGACCATCGGAGTCGTTCTCTTGGAGCATATTATAGTAGGCGAGAATTCGGCGACGCCGATAATGCAGGGATATATGAACAACAACCGCCGCTCTCCTCAGTCAAACAACTATGATCGGGAGTTCTATAACCGTTTCTATTTTGCTGAGTGAAGTATCGGCGCAAAAGCAACGGCATAAAAAGAAAAAACACTTACGGCACACGGTATAAACGTGTATCATAAGTGTTTTTTGCCGTCCCAAGGGTGCGGCTGTTGCACTGTCCCGATGACAGAAGGTGTTTTTGACTTTTATCTATATCAATATTTAAGTATTCAATGATTCAATGGGCTACGAGTTACGCTTAACCGTTCAAAGATTCAATAATTCAATAATGATACGATGTTAACGCAAAAGCACTATCAGTTGTTCTGTGCTTTCTTTCTTGCTTCGAAGCAAGCGCTGCAGTATACGGGTCTGTCGCTTGAGGGCTGGAACTTGAGTTTTGCCTCTCCTCCGCACTCAGAGCATACAGCGGTGTAGTACTGAACTTCAGCGACAGGCTGACCGCCGTTCTTTCTTGCGGCACGGCAAGCCTTGCAAAGCTTGGGCTGGTTCTGGAAGCCTTTTTCTTTGTAGAACTTCTGCTCGCCGGCGGAGAAAACAAATTCATTTTTGCACTCTCTGCAAGTCAAAGTAATGTCCTCAAATACTTCTTCCTCAACTGCGCCGTCAACTTTTACTTCTTCTTCGTACATAGTTTTACCTCTCTCTTTGATATGGTTTTGAATTTTTTGCCTCGGGGCGGATTTCGACCGCCGTCTTTGGTCTGCAATGTTTTGGGTTAAACTACCAAGGCATATTAAACTGTTGATATCGGAACGTCCCTTGAGTCGTCATCAGACCTTCAGCGGATCATTCTTCGCTCGAAAGCGCCGTACGAAGCTTTTTGCGTATTCTGTACAGTGCGTTTTCAACGGATCTTTCGGCTTTTTCGGGGGAGCTCTGCTCCTTTTGCTTGCGAGCGGACGGAACCCTTTCAAGTGCTGCGGCTATTTCCTTTGCGGACATACCCGCCATATACATCCACCACACTCTGTTCTCATAGTCTGAAAGCGTGTCTCTTATGCGTTTCTGGAGTATTTCAAAGCTTTCGCGCTCGATCGCGCGCTTCATAGGATCATCTTCTACCGAAATGAGCTGTTCACCGTTTTCGGAGTCGTCCGAATACTGATCGAGCTGAATGACCTTAAGCTTTGTGCGGCGAAGGTAGGCGCGGTATACGGTCGCAAGATGATTTTTGATACATATTTTTGCGTACAGTCCAAATTCGACACCGTCCTGATCGCCGTCATAGCCGAGCGCCGCCTTGTGAAGTCCGACCAGAGCCTCGACATGCATATCTTCAATGTCCTCGGACGACACGAGTCCCTCGTAATGTCCCACTAAAGCGGACATCAAGGGGCTGTACTGATCGAGCAACTCTCTGAACGAGTGCTGATCCCCCGTTTTGACCTTGGATATCAATTCCTTGGCACGTGATCTTGCATAGCTTACCGTGCTGTCGGGATTGTTGATGCCGTTTGTACTGTTATCCATATCCGAAACCTATTACCTAAATTACCTTACCATAAATTATATCACTAATTTTAAATTTGTCAATAGCAAACTGTTAAAAAAGTTCGTCAAAAATAAAACCTGTATTTTAATTTGAAATCATTGTCCACCAAATTTGACATTTAAGCGTGTCGAGGTTTGTCTATAACGACGAAAAAACGACTGTTTTGACGAAACGGGTACAGACTCAATACCGCTTTGCACGCAAACGGCACATTCGGCAGACGGATGGATGCGCGGTATGCGGATCCTCGCCTTTTTATTTGAAAGAGTCTTTGTCGAATAGATAGTTGACATTTCCGGCAAGCAAAGCGCATACGCCTCTGTAAACTACTTCGGGACGGTTCAGAAAATTCTCGCGGAATTTTTGAGCACGTGTAAAGGTGTCAAGGATCATGCTCGTGTTAAATATAAGCTCGTCCTTTTCTATGAGAAAGATGTTGACTTTGTATCTTCCGTCGGGCAGCTTATCTATTGTTGAAAGAGCCGAAACTCCGCGCTTTTTGAAATCAAGATATCTGAGCGCTTCCTCAAGGCTTTCATCCAGAACGGAATACACGACATCGCTTTTAAGCTCATCTGCGACAAGTCTACCCTTGGAGGTTACGGAATAGAGATCGTTTCCGTCTTTATCTTTGCCGGCGATCTCGATCAGCCCCGCATCAAGCATCTCAAAAAAGCAGATACCGAAGTCAAGGTAGACTACATAGTTGCTCTGCATTACTATATCGTTTATGCTTATATAGTCAAGCGGATATCCTATGTTGGACATAAGATATAGAATGAATATCTTTACATTGTTTTTGCTTCCTATCGGAGATGTGCTTGGCATATTGATGCTGTCCTTTCTGTGATGGAGTTTTATTCAGACCAAAATTTTTGTTGATATCGATATTCGCCGTTTCGTGCAAAAGCGACGGGCGCATTGACCTACATTTGATAGTATATCACGTTTTTTGAAAAAAATCAAGAATATATTTGCAATATTGGCGAAATTGTGGTATTATATACTTATAAAAAAATATTATCCAGATATTCGGAGGACGTCTTTATGTACAATATAGCACTGCTCGGATTCGGCACCGTAGGAAACGGCGCTTACGAGGTCATAACACAAAATTCAAAGCTCATAAACAGCAGGATCGGCGATACGATAAACATCAAATACATTCTCGATCTTCGCGATTTTCCGGGGCACCCTATGGCTGATCGCGTCGTTCACGATTTTAATATCATTCTCAACGATCCCGACGTTCGCTTGGTCGCGGAGATGATGGGCGGCTTGCACCCGGCGTATGACTTTTCTGTTGCGGCGCTTAAGGCGGGGAAGCACGTCGTGACTTCAAACAAGGCGGTCGTTGCGGAATTCGGAACCGAGCTGCTCAGCGTTGCGCGCGAGAATGGGGTCGCATATCTGTTTGAGGCAAGCGTCGGCGGCGGTATTCCGATAATACGCCCTATGATCAACGACCTTTCGCAGAATAATATCCTTTCTATCGACGGTATCTTGAACGGTACGACAAACTATATTCTTACGCAAATGGCTGAGTACGGCGCGGATTTTGAGCCTACACTCAGGGACGCGCAGAGCAAGGGATACGCCGAAGCCGATCCCACGGCGGACATCGAGGGGCTTGATGCCGCGCGCAAGATCGCCATACTTGCGGCTCTGGCGTACGGAAAAATGCTTCCCTTGGAAGCTGTTTACACAGAGGGTATAACGGGAATTACGGGCGAGGATATTGCCGCGGCTAAGCAGGCGGGATATTCTATAAAGCTTATCGGTCACGCCGAAAGCATTGACGGCAGAGTGTTGGCAATGGTGTCTCCAAGGCTCGTTCCCGCGAGCGATCCGCTCTATTCGGTATGCGATGTGTTTAACGGCATCGCGGTAGATACGGATATGCTCGGAAAGGCTATGTTCTACGGCAGAGGCGCAGGAAAGCTTCCCACCGCGAGCGCAGTCGTGGCTGACATAATAGATGCTGCCGCCAATGGAAGCCGTGCCGCCGCTCCCGTGTCGGTGGTAAACGCAGATGACGTCGATGTTTATCCGTTCGCCGATTATAAGTGCCGCGTGGCATACAGATTTGCGGATGGCAGGCTTGAGTTCAACGAGGAAAAAGAGATGCAGGCTTTCGGCGGAAAATATTCGGAAGCTGTTTCAAGATTGCGCGTGCTGTGATATCTTCATAAACCGCAGATCAAGCGGCAAGTGTTGTCAGAGAAAGAATTTTTGTAAGATTTTGAAATGCAAATTGCATTTTTGACGTTAAAAATTAAAAAACATTGCAAAATTCGCGTTTGTTTTGCAAATGTGCTTGACAATAAAATCATATTTGCGTATAATATTTGTGTAGGAAAGTAAGCATTAAACGGTACTTTGAAGTGTCATATAGCGATCATTGACAAAAAGGAGTTCATTATGAAGAAAATTCAAAGAATTACATCAACGATAGGCTTAATATTGACCGTCAGTATTTTGCTTTGCTTCCTTGCCGGGTGCGATCTTGTGATTCATCCGCCGGAAGACGGGACGGTTGGGGCGGATATGGGCAAGCCGACGGAAAAAGTGACCGAAAAGTTGCAAAAGAAATATTGCACTGCTACCTTGGACGATAATTTTTGCGATGATGAAGTTTTGGTTTATCTTTTACCTGAGTATAAGGATGTAGAGTATACGGTTGAGGACTTTGCCGATATCGGGTGTATTTATTTGGAGGCTTGGACAAGTGATGATGATCCGATAAAAGAACTTGATCTGATATTGGACAAAAATTCCAAAGAAAATGTTCTCGAAGCAATAAAAAAGCTTGAGAAGCGCGAGGATGTATACTACGCTAAACCGGAGTATGTGTATTATATAGATGCTTCACCGGATGATTATGATCCGTATAGTAGCCGCCAATGGGCAATATCAAGACTCAAATTGCCCGATGCTTGGGATATAAATACGGATCTGTCGCAATCGTAACGGCTTTTACAACGATCTTAAAGAACATATAAAAAAATATGCCGCTATGTGCGGCGGAACGGAGATAAAAAATGTCATTCAAAAACGAATATCTGGCATCGGTATATGATGCCGTATGCAAAAAGGATCCCGATCAGCCCGAATTTCTTCAGGCGGTCAGGGAAGTGCTCGAATCTCTCGAACCTGTTGTTGATAAGCGCCCCGACATAGTAAAAGCGGGCGTTATCGAACGAATGGTAGAGCCCGAGAGGACTATCACCTTCAGAATAAGCTGGGTCGATGACAGCGGCAAGGTGCAGGTAAACAGAGGCTACCGCGTTCAGTTCAATTCCGCTATCGGTCCTTATAAGGGCGGTATGCGTTTCCACCCGTCCGTAAACCTTTCCGTGATCAAGTTTCTCGGATTTGAGCAGACCTTTAAAAACTCTCTGACGGGTCTTCCTATGGGCGGCGGCAAGGGCGGCTCGGATTTTGACCCCAAGGGCAAGAGCGACGCCGAAATAATGCGCTTCTGTCAGGCACTGATGACGGAGCTTTCAAAGCACATAGGCGCGGATACCGACGTTCCTGCGGGAGATATCGGTGTTGGCGCACGCGAGATCGGATATATGTTCGGTCAGTATAAGAGACTGCGCAACGAATTTACGGGCGTACTTACGGGCAAGAGCTTGACCTACGGCGGCTCGCTTGCAAGAAAAGAGGCAACGGGCTTCGGACTTTGCTACTTTACCAAAGAGATGCTTGCCGATGCGGGTATGAGCTTTGAGGGAAAGACCGTCGTCGTTTCCGGCTCGGGTAACGTGGCTATCTATGCGGCGCAAAAGGCGACCGAGCTCGGTGCGCGTGTCGTAGCTATGAGCGACTCATCGGGATACGTATATGACGCTAACGGTATTGATCTCGATGTGATGAAGCAGATCAAAGAGGTCGAGCGCGCAAGAATAGTCGAATACGCAAATCGCGTTGACGGTGCGGTGTTTACACCCGGATGCCGCGGCATTTGGACGGTGAAGTGTGACGTTGCGCTTCCTTGCGCTACACAAAACGAGCTTGACGCCGAGGGCGCAAAAGCACTCGTGGCAAACGGCGTAAAGGCAGTAGCCGAGGGCGCGAATATGCCCTCGACCCCCGAAGCGGTCGCAGTATTCCAATCAAACGGCGTGCTCTTTGCTCCCGCAAAGGCGGCGAATGCAGGCGGCGTGGCAACGAGCGGACTTGAGATGACTCAAAACAGTATGCGCCTGTCCTGGACATTCGATGAGGTTGACGCAAAGCTTCACGACATTATGGTAAACATCTATCACAATGCTTCCAAAGCCGCAAAGGACTACGGAATGGAGGGCAATCTTGTTGCAGGTGCAAATATTGCAGGCTTCCTGAAGGTTGCGGACGCTATGATGTGGCAGGGAATAGCATACTGATCCGTTGACACCGACGTGGTCATATAAAGATAAATATTAAAATATCGAGCGGGAAAGCCTCCCAACTTTTCGGGGGCTGTCTCGCTCGCTTTATGTTGATATTTATTTTTTGATATCCATAACCGTGCCGATAAATAAAGGAATATTGTTTTCGCAATCTATCAGCATATATACAAAGGGGCGGTCAAGGTATACCTGCTTTATTTCACCGATAATAATTTCCGCGGATTCGTCAGTCATTTCGACCGCGGTCGCGGCTCCGGCTTTGGTCCCTTTTTCTCCGACTTGGATATAGGTCTTGTGAATGACGCTGCCGATGTAGATATTCCCGTCGGATGATGTGCCGAGGCTGCCGAAATCAGCAAGGCTACCGTTAAACGCATCCGTCATACCAATAGCTTTAAGAATATCCGACATCTCAACATCGTATTCCGTCTCAAACTTCGGAATGGCGGTATTTACCGTTGCATTTTTGGCATTTGAAAGCATATCCGCCACGGATGCGCCGTCAAGCGCGGCAAGGTACTCCGCTACGGTCACGCCTTGATTCGGAAGCAAAGCGGCAAAAGCATATTTTTCACCGTTGTAATACTTGATAAATCCCGTGGCGTTTTCATCCTCAAGATATTTTCCCTCCGAGGAATACATCAGCTCCGCTTTTTGCTTGGTGCCGTCTTCCTTGGTAAATTTTCCGTCGCGGACCTGTCCCTTTTCGTATATTTCCGTCCACTCGGCGTCAAAGGCAAGCGCGTTTATAAGATACATAACGGCATCGTCGGGAATTTTGTCGAGAATATTCGGGATCATATCATCCGTTGCACTTTTTACCCAATTGTTGATATCCCTGAGCGTCTGCCCGTTAAACGGCGCTTTGTAGATGCTCGCACCGTAATAGTCGGCATTTGTTTGCAAAAAGTCTTGCTTGACGGAAAGGCGCTCGTCATCCCTGAACCAAATGGAATTTGCTACGCTCAGCTTGTATTTTTCGCCCTGCGGCAGCGATGAAAGATAACTGTACAGATAAAGATTTAACTTATCTGTCGTCATTCCGAGTACGTCTTCCATTTGCTCGCGTGTTTCACCGTTTGCGCCGTTGGCAGTCATTGCAAGCGCACAAAGAACCGACAACGGAGATATCAGCGTGTTCTTGCCGTCCTCGTTCGATTGCTTGAATAACCGTATTGCAAAATCGGTCACATCGGCATTGCTTTCCGAAAGACCTTCGAGCGCGCTTACACTGTTCGGCGTGATGCCCGCCATCAGATCCGCCGCTTGAACCTTTATAGAGCATCCGGCAAGATTTATCACTGTCGTGCACAATAACAAAAGACTTATAATCGTAAGAGTTGTTTTCGTCATCTTCATATTATGGATTCCTTTCCGAACATTTAAAATAATGAAGCAGTCTATTAATTTAACCTATCTTATTTTGTATTCAAAAAAATCAAGAGAGCTTATGCCGAGCGAACGTATATATTCGGCGCTTTTTTGCCTGTCCTCCTCGGTGTTGAAATCCTTTATCAGCGGTATGCGCACGGTAATGCGATCCGGGGAGATGAGCTTTGCGAGCTTTTGCAAATTGTCGAGCATCAGCGCGTTGTCCTTGCCCGTGTAGCTTTTATATATTTCGAGATCTGTATCCTTGCAGTCGATTATGAATCTGTCTACGCAGTCAGCCGCAAGCCGCACCTTTTCCCACGGTACGGCAAGCGAGGTCTCGGCACAGATGTGCCAGTGCGGGCCGCACAGCGTGCGAAACTCCGAAATAAATTTCGCATATTCGAGCGGCTCTCCGCCGCCGAAGGTCACACCTCCGCCGCTTGCAAGAAAATAGAGCTGATCTATCTTTACTCTTTCGTAAAGCTCTTCGGGGGTCAGGTGCATACACTTGGTCTTCGGATCGAACGAATGCGGGTTCAAGCAATAGCGGCATCTGAGCGGGCAGCCGAAAAATCCCACGAGAGTGGTCACACCTTCGCCGTCCGTTTCAATGCGATGCCTGAATATCCCTACGATCGGCGCTGCGGCTTGATTTAAAGTGTCCGTCATTTTTGCTCGCTCTCGGACGCATCAGCGGTGCTGTCCTCCGACGGACGCGTTATTATTACGTCTTCAAACATAAGGTCGCCCTTTGTCAGCGTCAGCGTAAAGCCGTTTGAATTTGACATTATACATTTTTCACTGTCCGAATATGTTATATTGTCCTTCCACTGCTCCTCATAAAACTCAAATGAATAAAACCTCAAAAGTGTGTCTTTGATGTAGTCGTCGGACATTTCCTCAAGCTCATTGAATGTGTCGGGAATGTATATCTCGCCTTTAACGATATCGCTTTCTTCGGTGTCGGCTATGCTTTGGCTGTCCGCGGCGGGCGGAAGCATATCACCGTCCACTTGATCGACGAGAAGCATACATCCTGCCGCCGATGCGGAGAGCGTGACTGCAAGGCCTGCGATAGTTACCGCTTTGCCGAGCCTTTGACGCTTTTCGAGCTCGCGCTCAAGATATCTTACCTCTGCCTCGCATTTCGGACAGGTGCCGAGGCAATCGCCTTGATGCTTACATTCCGAGGTGATAAATTCTATGTCGTTGTTTTGCGCGATCTGACGGCGGATCTCCTTGAGTATTTTGCAGCGTTGCTTACCTTTCATATCTTTCTCCTTTTAAATGAGTTATGGAATAAATGTTCGTTAGCTGTCGGATGTGTTCCTATTAATGATTATTTCGGCTATATTGCCGTGCCTGTCCCAGGTAAAGGTTATGTTGCTCCCATTGTCAACGGAAAAATTGCAGCTGTTCGACGTATTTTGAGATATATGACTGTTCCAATGATATACGTATGTCTTGTAATAGTTTGAATTTGCTTTTATAACGGCTTTTATCTCATCATCGCTGAGCTTCAGCAGCTCCTCAAGGTCGGGAAATGACTCCGTGTTATCCTCTGACGGATCCGCAGGATCCGCTTCCGTGGGCAGATCACAGTCATAAGCCCCATCGGATATGTTCGGTGCGCCATTCTCAGCATCTTCGTTTTTGCCGGAGATATATGTCTGGTCGCCATCGAGGGGGTCTGCAAAATGCTGTCCGAGTCCACCGAGAGCAAACATTACTCCGCCGATTATCAGCATAAAGCAGGCGGCAAGCGGCACGGCGCGGCGCCAAAGATCTATGTAACGCTTTCGGTCCCTCATCTTAATGTGCTCTTTATCGTGCTCTCTGCACATTTCATCGTATTCGGATATCATATCGTCGTCGATAAAGCCTATCGCGTCGATCATCTTTTCTGTATCTGCTGTTTTTTTGTTGTTTTTCATTCTACATCCACCCCCTCGCGTTTAAGATATACCTTGAGACCGTCACGTGTACGGTATAAAAGCGTTTTTGCACGGCTCTCTTTCATTCCGAGCCTTTTTGCTATGTCGCTTATGTGATCAAAATAATAGTATTTTCCGATAAAGAGCATTCTCGCATCCTTTGACACCGTTTTAAGATAATCGTTTATCAGCTCTCCGAGTCGCTCGGCGTCGATCTCCGCGTATACCGAGCAGTCCTCGGGCGCGGGAATACATTCGCAGAGCTCTTCAAATGCCACGACACATTCTCCTCCTCCGCGCCTTGCGGCGTTTTTCTTTCGTATGTATTGCAGGGAAAGATTTCTCGTTATCTTTCCGAGAAATGTTGAGAGCATCGTGGGTCTGTGCGGAGGTATGGCGTTCCAGGCGTTAAGAAATGTGGAATTGACACATTCTTCGGCATCCTGTAAATTTGACAGGATATTCATAGCGATCTTGTGACAGTATGCGCCGTATTTTTTATCGGTCTCCGCGATGGCGGCTTCGTCTCTTGCCCAATAAAGCTCAACTATTTCCGAATCATCCATTTTATATGTTCCTTTCAAAGCCTTGCTGCCGATACGATATCCGATGTATTGTTGCTTGAATTTTGGGAAAAATAAGCCCCTCATTCATATACACGCAAAAAATTCCGAATAGTTTCGGCAGTATTTGATTTTTTTACATTCTGCTGAAAAGATCAGTCCTCCGACTCATCAGCGGTCTCCGAATACAGCCTTGGCTTCGGATGCTTCAGACCGATAAGCGACGGATCCTTTCTGCAAAGGAGTGCGGATATTCCGAGCACGGATGTGTCGGACTCGGTGTCTTTCGTTATTGAATAGCTATCCATAATGTCAAGGTCGTTTATTAAATTTATGAGCGTCCTTATCTCGTGATAATGAACGAACGGATTTATTCCGTCGTCGGATCTTAGGCGGATCGAAAAGCTCATAATGCTTTGCCGTCCCTTTTCTATCACCTTTATTCCGATATGTCCGTCCGTGCTCAATTTTGCGGCGACTGCGGAGAAAAGATAGGTAAGACAGACGCAGAGCGACGGGGAAGCGTTTATATGCGGTGTTACGGGAGTCAAAAATTTCGGATGTATCCCCAAAAGCTCCGATATCGCATACACCGTTTCGAATACTTCAAGACGCAGACATTCCTTTTCCGAGGCGGATCGGCTGCACATTATGCTTTTTTCGACGAGCAAAAGAAGCTTTGATGCTGTTCTGAAAACTGTGCCGTCGCGAGACTCCGAAAGGTCGCACAGCTCAGAGTATGAGATGCTGTCGGCATTGCCCAATACTTTGCGAAGCGATGCCGACGTTGCCTCATCGGGTATCAAAAGCAGGGCAATACCCTGCGTCGCGATCAGCTTGGTTATAAGTATTGAGGCACCGTATCTTGTTTTGCAAATTATGTATTCTTCGCTCGTACGGGATCTGATCGCAAGCTCAAGCCGTTCGCTGTCGCTGAAGCCGAGACAGTCAAAGAGGCAGTCACCGTTTGAAAGATAATTGAATGCCTTTTTTCCACCTTGGGATGAATACGCCAGCAAAACACGTGCGCTTGCGTGGCCCTTTCTTTCAATTATTCGGTCGATGTTGAATTTGAATGAAATGCAGGCATCTATTTTGATCTCCTCTGAGGGCGAAAACGGCGTTTTGATGTAAGTTGTATCTGACCTGATAGACATATATTTACCTCTGTTTGAATTTTTGAAGAAGTTTTGCGTATATCCGAAGAATCTGCACATATAATATCAATGAGTCGTTTTATTTAGTATAAAATAAAATGAAGCTTTTGTCAAGAGGGGAGCGTACCTCGCCACGCTTTGTCGGCATTGTTTCTCTGTGTGTTGATCTTTCCCCCAAAAATTAATTTCAAAAAATTCAAAAAAGGTCTTGACAAATCGAAAGATCGGTGGTATAATAGCAAGGAAATCAAGGGAATGTACGCCGGAGTGGCGGAACAGGTAGACGCCCGGGACTTAAAATCCCGTGATACGTAAGTATCGTACGGGTTCGATTCCCGTTTCCGGCATAATCAAATATCGCGGAGTAGAGCAGTCCGGTAGCTCGTCGGGCTCATAACCCGGAGGTCATGTGGTTCAAATCCCTTCTCCGCAACCA
>CAYYND010000010.1:0-32434 GCA_964472845.1 uncultured Lachnospiraceae bacterium
GGGTATAACAAGATCTATACCCGGCATATCCTCATCGGGGAATCCGAGCCCGCAGTCGACGACTATCATATCGTCTCCGTACTCAAGAACGGTCATATTTTTTCCTATCTCATTAAGACCGCCCAAAGGTATGATACGAAGCTTTTTTGTTTCTCTTTTTGACATATGATCTCCTTTTCAGTTATTTGATACTCTTTTTCTTTAAATCAGTTTTGAAATGCCGTTTATGCAATATCTCACAGCCCAAAACGGATATGCACAGGCATCTCATATGTAAATTTATTTAAAAGCACAATTACCGCCGCACCGTTTTATTCGATGCGGCGTTAATAATATCATTCAATGTTTACCACGAAGCAAAAATGTGTACTTGCGCCGACGCTTTTGTTAAATGTCGGTAACACAACCGGACCGATTGCGAAAGCGGCACCGTCCAAGTATGTCCCGCGCAAGACTTTCCATATTGATTATACCATAAGTTTACCTATATGTCAATACTTTACATCAAAGTATCGCAACGGCAAGCTAAAGGCCAAAAACAAGAACGACTAGCACCGCCACCCCCGCGCCGCAGATGAAGCCCGCCAAAAATTTTATAACATCTCCGAGAAGCGCGCGGCGTAGCTTTTTCTTGTTCATTGCCGCATCATTCCCCGTCTCGCTTATTATCCTCATAGCCTCACTGACCATATCCTTCTCTTCCGCCGCACTTACTCGCTCCTTTTCGGGACGGATAACGAAATAAGCACTTTCAAACATTTCGTCGGCTCCCCCGCGTATCATTATCATTTTTCGTTGACAACCTTTGATCACAGTAATTCACTTCCTTTCGCCGCTTCCCTACCATATATGTAGAGTTCAAGCATATTATTGACCGACTTGTATTCATTTAAAACACAAACGGCTGATGAAGCAGGAAAAAAATATACTGAATATCAGCACTGCGATCGCACAAGGAAATGCGTATCTCGTCTTTTTCACTCCCACCGAGGAAAAATAGACCGAAACGATATACACCGTAGTGTCCGAGCTTCCCATGATCACCGATGCACAGAATGCAATAAAAGTATCCGCGCCGACATCGGAGATAAGATCACTGTACATAGCGAGCGACGCGCTTCCCGAAAAAGGTCTCGTCATCAAAAGCGGAAGAAGCTCGGACGGTATACCAAGTGCCTCGGTAAGAGGACGTATCAGCTCACCGATGGCAAGCGGCAATCCCGATGCCGAGAGCAGTTTTACCGCGCATAGCAACGCCGTAAGCGTAGGAAGGAGCTTTACTGCCGTACGAAGTCCGTTCTTTGCCCCATCGGTAAACTCGGAGAAAAGCTCCTTTTTCGGCATAAGCAGTATAAGCACTGCGCATATGAGCAATACCGATGGGACAGCAAGTTTGGATACAGCATCGGATAAAGCAGCGAATACGCTCATAACCTTCCTCCGTACGCTCTTAACGACGAGCTGTGCTCACTTTCCGCTTTTCTGAAAGCAACCGAGCAGAGTCGCGTCATAATGAGCGAAAACAGCGAGGTTACGGCGGATGATATTATCACGGGAATAACTATCGCGAACGGAGCCTCCGCCCCCGCCGAATGTCTCAATGCTATCAAGGTAGTGGGTATGAGATTCAGCGGCGCGGTATTCAAGACCGTAAGAGTTATCATATCGTCGGTCGCCGTGTCCTTATCGGGATTATGACTCTGCATCTTTTCAAGTGCCGACAGGGCAAGCGGAGTCGCCGCATTGCCTATTCCGAGCATATTTGCACTGATATTCGAGCATATCTCCTCGCTCCCCTCTCCGTTCCTGTAAGTTTCGGGGAAAAACAGTCTGAAAAACGGCGACAGAGCTCTCGAAAGCCTTCCGACCGCTCCCGCTTTGAGCAATACCTGCATAATGCCGTTCCAAAGGCACATCATCCCGCAAAGCGAAAGTGTGAGCTCGACCGCTCCCGCGGCACCTTCGATCACAGAACTTGACAATTCCTCGATATTTCCGACCGCGATGCCGAAAATTATCGAAACGATACAGATCACCGAAAACACCTTTGCCATCATATACGATCACGCCTCCGATCACAAAAAGATATTCGCACCGTTCCGTCCGTATCTCGATCTTCTTGCTTCCTGCGATACCATCTTTCGACAAATAAATTACAAATTACACAAATTTTTCCAAAATAAGCTATTGACAATAGTAAAGACTTGGTGTATAATACAGTTGTTAGTCGATTTGGATCAAATTATTGAGAAAAAAGGAGATTTTAAATTATGAAATCAAGTGGAATGGTACGTAAAGTTGATGAGCTCGGAAGAATAGTTATTCCGATAGAGATAAGACAGACTCTTGATATCAAGGTAAAGACTCCCCTTGAGATCTTTGTGGACGAGGATATGATAGTTCTTCGCAAATATCAGCCTGCCTGCATATTCTGCGGAGGCACAAACGATATCGTTTACTTTAACGAAAGAAAGATCTGCTCGGAATGTCTTGAAAAGATCAAGACTCAGCTCTGATCCCTTTACTCGTTATATTTTATTAGCGGAAACGCTCCGTTATGAAAAAATATCCGTTGCATCGCACATATGATGGCAACGGATATTTTTTTGCTTATAATCTTATAATATCTTATAATATTATGATATTATTTATGATATTTCGTTCCTTTTATTATGTTCAGCGCTCGGTACACTGCTTCAAGCAATATAACACGCATAAGCTGATGAGGAAAGGTCAGCATAGATACGGACATACGAAGATCACACACGCTCTTGACCTTGGGGCTTATTCCGTACGAGCTTCCGATAACAAAGCAAATATCAGATGTAACGGCAGAGATCCTTTCGATCTTATCCGCAAACTCTTCCGAGGAGCATTGCTTCCCTTCAATGCACATAGCTATCTTATACGCCCGCGCAGGCATCTCCGCCAGGATCCGAGTACCCTCGGAATCAAGTGCCGCTTCTATCTCGGATCGTGAAGGATCATCGGGCAAATATGCCTCCTTCAATTGCACGGTCTCAAATCTGCAAA
Source organism: uncultured Lachnospiraceae bacterium (assembly GCA_964472845.1). Taxonomy (GTDB): domain Bacteria; phylum Bacillota; class Clostridia; order Oscillospirales; family CAG-272; genus HGM12650. The sequence goes on from CAYYND010000010.1 coordinate 3,034, forward strand.
GACCGCCAAGCCTTTTGGTATATTCCGCCGCGGCGTCGCGTAAATAAGCTTCCTTTAAATTTCCGACCGCTATAAGTTTTATGTTCAACATATATCCTCCGCCTTATATCAATACCGTGGCAAGGCTCTGATCTGCGACCAAAATTTCAGCGTCTGTTCCGAGAAGTGCGTCGGACACGGTACGCCTTGCAAGTTCGGGATCATTGTTTTCCTTGCTTATATGTGCAAGCATCATACGCTTGGTACCTTGCTCGGCAAGTATCCTTGCAAATGTCGCACAGTCGGAGTTTGACAAATGCCCGCGACGCGAAAGTATCCTTCTTTTAAGCTGCTCGGGATAGATCCCGTACCTGACCATATCGATGTCGTGATTCGCTTCAAGCATTATCGCGCTGCAACCGAGAAGCGCCTCGTACATTTGATCGGTAACGTATCCCGTATCCGTCGCAACGGCGTATGATCGATGCTCGGCTCCGTCATCGTAATCTACCCTGTATCCCACACTTGATACGCTGTCGTGAGACGTAACAAAGGAGGATACTACGGTGTTGTTGAACCGCACCGAAAAGCTCGGAGTATGGGTACATAGGAGATCCTTACTCTGCGGAAGGAGCGGAATATACGCCGCACACTCTCTGACGGTATGAATATTGATACGGTAGCTTTTAAGCAATACCTTAAGCGCGCTTATATGATCTGTATGCTCGTGTGTAACAAATATCGCATCTATGTTTGAGATATCCTCTCCGATATCACTCAGCGCGCACCTGAGAGCCTTGGCACTCTTCCCCGCGTCTATAAGTATCTCCGTGTCGGGAGTCCTTATGTATGTGGAATTTCCCGACGAACCGGAATAAAGATTAACAAAGCGAAATTCGACACGTTTTTCTGCCATTTCCATCACGTCAACTGAGTAAATTCTCGAGATACGGAAGAACAAAAAGATAGAGTGAATCGAACATAAATGTAAATATCAAAGGAATTATGACCGTAAGCATCCACTTTGACTTTTTCTTTCTCCTATCGCGGCTTTCTAAGAACTCTACCTTTTCCACCGCGCTCATCGTGTCCGGCAGCATATCGGGGGTAACTCCCTCACGCGCAAATCCCCTGTTATACACAACGTAGGCGATGACCAAAACCGCCGTTATCGCCGCGTAAATAAAGAATCCTTGCCAGAATCCGATCGAATCAAAATAGAAATAGACCGCTACCGCTATAACGGTATTGAAAAATGTGATCAAAAGATATCTAGCACTGCGCTTCAGCTGCTCGGGAGACTTCTTTTCGACCTCGACGTCGGAATCTCTGAAGTGTCTCTTATCTTCTTTTCTTTTTTTCATAATTGGTTTTTATCTCCGAATTCGATTTTTAATTAAAATACTCTGAGTGCGCCGAGACGTCTTATCTTCAGTGCGATGCAAGCACCGTCTCCGAATGCGGCATCCATTGTTTTACGAAATCCGTCGACGTCGCAAGCGGGCACATATGCCTGGATGGTTCCCGCAAATCCTCCGCCGTGAACTCTCCAAGCCGCGCGCTTATCCCTGAGGTAGTCCTCAGCAAGGCAAAGCGCAAGAGAGAGCCCCTGCTCCGTAAGATTTTTTGTTGTATATACGTTTTGCAGATAGCAGAAGGATGACCGTCCCGAGGCTGTTACGTTGTCAAAATACGCATCAAGATCTCCGCACTTAAGCGCCCTCTTCTGCGCATCCACACGTTTGTTTTCGTTCATAAAGTGCAATGCGCGAAGTATGGCACGGTCGCCGACCTTCTCACGAAGCATTTGAATATTGGCAAGAATATCGCTCTCCTCGACCTCTCTTAATACCTTTTTACCAAAGCATTCCGCAACCGCCCTCATCTCGCTCGGGACCGAAGCATAGTCCTCGCCAAGATCCGCATGATTTCCGCCCGTATTGACGATGCAAAGATTATATCCCACCGCAGCAATATCAAAATCAAGTTTTTCTATAAGAGGCGCTAGCGTGTCTTCAAAGTCGATGGAAATTATGCCCCCAACTGCGCAAGCCATCTGATCCATAAGACCGCAGGGCTTGCCGAAAAATACGTTCTCGGAGAACTGTGCAAGTTTTGCGATCTCAACATTGTCGACCTTACCGCCGTTGTACATATGGTTGAGTATATTACCTATCATATCCTCAAAAGCCGCAGAGGACGAAAGTCCCGAGCCTTTAAGAACATTTGACGCGGTATACGCATCGAAGCCCCCGACGGAATACCCCTTATCCGAGAAGGCACGGCACATACCCGCAATAAGCGCCTCGGAAGTATTATAGAGCTCTTCCCGAGGCTCAGTATATTGGGAAATGTCAACCGTATTCTCGCCAAATCCGCGGCTTGTCAACCTTATGAGACTGTCGCTCCTTGCGGATGCCGCGGCAATGATATCAAGATCTATCGATCCCGCTATGACCTTACCGTGATTGTGATCCGTATGGTTTCCCGAAAGCTCGCTTCTTCCCGCAACCGAAAATAAAAGCACATCGCGCTCGGAAGCCGTGTCGTAGCGGCTCGCGTAATTTTCTATAACGTCTATGTAGCGGTCTCGCTGATATGCAAGCTTATCCGATCCGTAAAGATCGGTAAAAACAGCATCGAGCCCGCCATTTTTAATATGTTCAACAAGTTGTTTTGAGTTCATATCCGATAATTCCTTTTCATTCGAAATTTTTTATTGTTACGGTGCTTAGTATACCATATTTTTTCGATTTTTGCAAGAGCGGAGAAAGTAAATTTTACTTTTCGGCAAAAAGCCCACGTATCATAATTTTTTTCAAAATGTCTTGAAAAGCATTGCGAAATATGTTATACTATTACTCGATCGATGATCGATAAAAATGTTTTTTGAAAGGAGCTTTTGCCATGAATACCGTAAAATCCGTAAAAACGTACAAGAATTTTACGGACGCTTTTGCTCTTATTGCCTCCGCGGTGGCTTTCATCTATATTTTTCTCGCCTTTAAAGCCTTTGAGCCGTATGAAAACGACGCCGGTGAGATGGTCAAATTCTACCAAGAAGCCGCTACGAAGCCGTACATAAAGCTCTTCTTTCTGTTTCTCCTTACGGGCGTATGCGGTCTTGCGGTAAGAGAGCTCCCCGCTCTTCCGTTGGCGCTCTCTCTGTTCCCACTTTGGAACGGATTGAAGTACCATTATCTCGGCAGTGTAAAAAAGCCGATGATATTTGTGATCGCCGCGGTGATAGTCCTTGCGGGAAATATTATCGCAACCGTTGAATTTTTCAGGTCGCAAGAGATAAAATAGTCACAAGATCTGCATATTTGCTTTATCATTTGCGTTATTTTACCGAGTGCATACCGTTCTTTTCCGTTCGGATCAGACGTGTGCGCTCTTTTTATTCTTCATCCTTCAGCGCAACGGTAACTGTCAGCAGCGTCCTTTCCTTTAAAGTATAGGGGACATCGAGCAAATAATCGAGTATCAGCTCTCCACCGTGATCGGTAAGCTTGTTGATCACGCAGTATCCCGTAACATTCATAGAAAACTTAAAAAACGAGGTCGTGTAATCGGTTTTTACGGTTTTGCCCTTTTCCACGTCAAATACCGAACGCACGGTTCCGCTCCTCATTATTTTGACCGCTTCTCCGCCCTCAAGCAAAGAAATTATCGAGCGCGTCCCCGACATTCCCGATCTGTTGTCCTCGTAATATACCACCGAAAGCCGCTTTCCGACGATGCGCAGCTCTCCCTCTGTCTCGACCTCTATGTGATCGGTCGCCTTGATCGTTGAGAGTGCCTCGTGCGGGAGCAACTCCGCCCCTCTGAGCTCTGTACAGTCATATTTGATCGAATTTATCGTTATATATACCTTTTTTTCTACCGTTTCCATTTAGCGATATCCTTTCGGCTTATCTGTAAGTGAAGTATATTATACACTATTTCGAAAGGTTAGTCAAGTGCGACAAGACTTTTCTTCCGCAGGTCAAGGATTTGTGCTTCTTTTTATCTTGACAAAGCCTTGCGGATAATGTATAATTATCTATGAACTATTAAAATTGGTAAGGATTCGTAACACATATTCCTTACCTCGGAGGTCATTATGGATTTAAATTCGATTCTCAAAAGCCTTGAAAACTGTCCTTGCGGCAAAGAACACACATTTGCCACCAAGGTAGTTGAAATAGGAAGCGGAATTACAGTTAAAACAGGCGAAATACTTGATAAGGCAGGATTTCCGAAGAAGGTGCTCGTTGTTGCCGACGAAAACACCGTCAAAGCCTCGGAGGGAATTTTCGAGTCTCTAAAAGCATCCGGCTTTCACGTAAAAAAGCTTGTTTACGAAAATATGACGTACGCGCGCGTTGAACAGGTGCGCGAGGTCGAGGCACTTGCAAAAGACGTTGAAGGAATAATCTCCGTCGGAACCGGCTCGCTGAACGATATTTGCCGCGTTTCATCCTTTGAGCTCGGGCTCAAGTTCTGCATTTTTGCAACCGCTCCGTCAATGGACGGATTTGCCTCCGATACCGCCCCCATCATAGAAAACAACTTTAAAACCTCTTGGAAGGCTGAACAGCCTATGGTCATCATCGCGGACACAAAGATACTCGCCAAAGCTCCCGTTGAGCTTAAGGCAGCCGGCTTTGGAGATATGATCGCAAAATACATAGGCATTTTCGATTGGAAGGTTGCCAATCTCCTTATAGACGAATACTACTGCCCCGCAGTTGCTGAGCTTACTATGCAGGGAGTTCGCAAGATCGTCGCCCTCGCAGATAAAGTAACCGTAGAAGACGAGGAAGCCGCAGGCGCTATTATGGAGGCTCTCGTTATGTCCGGTCTCGGTATGAAACTTGCACTTTCGTCACGTCCCGCTTCGGGCGCTGAGCACGTTCTCTCTCACTATTGGGAATGTTACAAACTTGCAAGAGGAATATGGCCCGAATTCCACGGCAAAAAGGTCGGTGTGGCAAGCGTGCTCATCAACAGAATATATCATAACATAGTCGACAGAGTCGAGGAGATCGATCCCATTGCCGATCCCACGGATTGGTCAAAGGTATATGAGGCATTTTCTCCCGAGCAGATCCCCGAACTCAAAAAGCTCAACGCTCCCACTATTACGGACAAGGTCGATCCCGCACGTCTCAAGGCTATCTGGCCCGAGGTAAGAAGACTTGCCAAGGAGATCCTCCCCACCGACGAAGAGATGATGAGACTTATGCAGCTCGCAGGCGCGGTCACCGAGCCCGAGGATGTGAATATCAGCCCCGAGCTTCTTGAAAACGGGCTCCGTTATCACTCATATATGAGATACAGAGTACTGCTCACAAGACTCCTTCCTATGATGCAGCTCGATATTATGGATTATCTGAACTAAATCGTTAAATCAGCTCAAACAAACCGCCACAGTTTTAATATCTGCGGCGGTTTTATAAAACGAAAAAATAAAAAGAGGTGGACCTTATGGAACTCTTGTACGCACTCGAAAAGATCCGTAACCCGTTTTTAGATACCGTCCTCGGCGCGATCACACATTTTGGCGGTGAGGCGGTCTTTATGGCAGTCGCCATTTTCGTGCTTTGGTGCACAAACAAAAAGACCGGATATTATCTTCTGACGGTCGGATTTACCGGCACACTTATAAATCAGACACTCAAACTGATATTCAAGATCCCACGCCCGTGGGTCAAGGATCCGGATTTTACAATAGTCGAATCTGCCCGAGAAGCGGCTACCGGATACTCCTTCCCGAGCGGACACACACAGAACGCGGTCGGAACCTTCGGAAGCCTTGCGTGTTCCGTAAAGAAGAATTGGCTCAGGATAACGCTAACCGTATTGGCACTTCTTGTTGCCTTTTCGAGAATGTATCTCGGCGTCCATACGCCGCTTGACGTAGGAGTCTCGCTCCTTATCGCCTCGGCTCTCATATTCATATTCAAATGGGTATTCGATCTCATCGAAAAAAAGCCGTATGTAATGTACATTTTGCTCGCAGTTATGACCGCGATGTCGGTCGCTTACCTTCTGTTCGTGCTTTATTTTCCACTCGGAGAAGTTGATGAGGCAAATTACAACTCGGGACTTAAGAACGCATACACGCTCTTTGGCGCCCTGCTCGGCGCGCTTGTCGGATACACGCTTGACAATAAATATATAAAGTTCAGAACGGATGCCGCCCCTTGGGCTCAAGCAATAAAGTACGTCGCGGGACTCGCAGTAGTGCTCGCGGTAAAATCTCTGCTCAAAGCCCCGTTGTACGCACTTTTCGAAGGAAGCTACGTAGCCGACGCGGTAAGATATTTTATCATCGTCATCATCGCCTCGGCACTCTGGCCGCTTACTTTCGGATTTTTCTCGAGGCTCGGCAAGAAAAAAAGCAGATGAAATCTTTGCACGATCTAAAAATATCCCCCCGTTTGTCTTCAGACCGTGAGATTGGTTATAAAAAGTTTTCTTAAAAGGAGAAATCCAATGTATATCACATATAAAAACAATTCATTCTGTATTTCCACGGATGCAGTCGGTGCAGTTTGCTCTCTTTTGCCGCCTGTTTGCATCGAGGATGGCGAGGAGATCTCTATTCCTTTTGCAAAGGAGAAAAACGGCTTACTTATATACAAAGACGCCAAAAATGAGATCGCTGTGAGCTTAAAACAGACGTCCGACACACTCTTTTATCTGCATCGCACGTGGAAGAACACATCGGATAAAACGCGCTCTGTTCGAATTGCTCAGCGAGTTATGCCGATATTTGAGGTTAGCAGATATCTTATTCCGTGTGTAAACGTAAACGGAAACGAATTCGGCGCAGGGCTTGAGCCTAAGGGTCTCGACCACGACGGAAAGCGTTGGATCTTTGCCTACGACCGTGTTTCGATCCCAGCATGTACTCTTACCGAAAACGCAGATTTTGCGTGTGCCCTTTTTGCCTCCGCAGAGGATACCGTGTCTATCGAATCGTCTTGCTCTATATACAAGGACGAGCAAGGAAGATTTGTTCAAGAGCTCTCGCACCCGATAGCCGAGCTTCCCATTACGTATTCGTCAAGAGATAAGTACGCCGAGGGCTACGAGACCTTTCTGACGCTCGCACCCGACGAGAGTGTGTCTGTCGGTGCGTATTTGTCGGTATCAAAGCCGAAATGGGAAAATTACGGTATCTGCGACGTTCTCGATACCGCGCTTGAGCTTTACGGCGACAACAGCAACATAGCTTGTCCCACGAATCGCGAGCTGTGGGATCGTTCCATCACATTTGCTAAGAGCCTTATTACAGATTATAAAGGCAACAAAGGATTTATTATCGGATTTTTGCCCGACGGAAACGGCGGATTTTCATATCGCAAAGATAATTGCTTTGAGCTTGCTTGGTGCGGACAGAATATACTTTTTTCCCGTATGCTTATCGAGGACTATATTTGCTTCGGTCATAAGGATTCTTTGGACGAGGCGCTGGAGATACTCGACACGCGCGTCTCTCTCTGTACGGCAAGATCGGGGCTGCTTGCATCACAGCTTCGCCACTTTGAAGATCTCGATGCCGCAACTGCCGATACCTGCAATATGGGATACGGCGCGTACGAGCTTATCCGCACCTACCTGACCTTGAAGAAAATAGGCATAGACAAACCCTCATATCTCGACGCGGCACGCGGCTTGTGCGACTTTTTTGTTGGGCATTTCTCGGATGAATACGGCTTCGGAAAGCAATGGCGTCTTAGCGGAGAGTGTTTGGATAAGGGAGGTACTATCGGCGGATTTATAATTCCCGCACTTGTAAAATTGTATGAGGTCGCGGAAGAAAAGAAATATCTCGAGCTTGCGGAGCGTTCGATGCACTTTTATATGAAGCGTGATCTTGATAGATTCGTTAGTACCGCGGGTGCTCTTGACACCTGTTGTGTAGATAAGGAGACCTCATTCCCGTTTATCGTCAGCGGCATACTTCTGTATGAAACAACAAAGGATGTAAGATATCTCGAATACGCCAAGAAGGCGGCATATTACTTTACGTCGTGGATGTTGCATTACGATCCCATATACGCCGACAGCTCCGAGATAGCCGAATATAACGTCACCGTAAAGGGACTTACCTCGGTCTCTACACAGCATCATCACCTTGATATGTATGCAGGCATAGTCGTTCCGTATCTGCGCAAACTTGCTGTTCTTACACAAGATGAGAATTGGAAGATACGCGCCGATATGATGTGGCGCGCGGTAACGCAGTATATCGGTGACGGTAAGCTCGTTATTCACGACGTCGTCCGTCCCGTTGGCTCGCAGAACGAAGCACTTTTCCATTGCCGTTGGGGATTTGGTACCGGTAAGCGCGGTCAGCTCAACGACTGGCTCGTAGCGTGGCCGTGTGCCTTCCGTTTGTCTGTGTTGGCAGAGGAAGAAATATAAGAAGCTCAAAATCCGAGGAATTGACGTTGGCTGTCTCAAATTGACCTTTTAGAGAGTTCCATTGTGATAATTTAACAAAAAAACGCTTGCATACCGCATTGGTAAGCAAGTGTTTTTTGTATAGGTTGTCAATCCAATGGCAATTATCCATAAGCTTGAGAGAGTCCATATCATTTCTTACGTGGCGCTTTCCTGTTTGAGCCGCCTAATCGTTTGTTATAATTTTACCCTAATTTTGCACGCACTTCGGTCTGCACTTGTTTTGGAAATATTCCGTTTCCGCTTGCGAAACGCAGTTGTTCAGACCGCAAGGAATCATTCCCGTTTTTGCCATTCTACATTTTATACCCCGCCGACAGAAAAGTTCTTGTCTTTTCGCTTTTCGGAGCTCCAAAAACCTCATCCGGCGTACCGTATTCCTCGATCAAGCCGTCAGCCATAAATATGACCTTATCTGATACGCCCCTCGCAAATTCCATCTCATGTGTAACTACTATCATAGTGCTGTCCGAGGATTTCAAGCCTTTTATGACGCGAAGGACCTCGCCCGTAAGCTCGGGATCAAGCGCCGAGGTCGGTTCGTCAAAGCAAAGTATCTCGGGATCAAGAGCAAGCGCACGGGCTATGGCTACCCTTTGCTGCTGACCGCCCGAAAGCTCACACGGATATGCCGAAAGCCTGTCGCCGAGTCCCACTCTTTCGAGAAGACGTACGGCTCTTTCCTCAATATCCGTACTGATCTGCTTACGTTTGTGCCTATCCTTCCTCTGCTCCTTTGCAAGAAGAGAAGGTGCCAGACAAACATTCTCGAGTATATTGTACTGCGGGAACAGATTAAATGACTGAAAGACCAATCCGAAATGCAATCTGTTTTGACGTACGGTATCCTCATCACATTTTTTATCCGCTTCCGCATCGAATATGGAGTTGCCGTTAAGTATTATCTTTCCCGAGTCCGGAGTTTCAAGAAAGTTCAGGCACCGCAAAAGCGTCGTCTTTCCGCTCCCCGATGAGCCTATTATTGAAAGCACCTCTCCCTTTTCAAGCGAGAAGCTTATACCGTTGAGGACCCCGTTCTTACCAAAACTCTTACAAAGGTCATTTACTTCAAGTATTGACATTTAGATCCTCCCCTTCAAGCTTTAAAATAGTCAAGCTTTTTTTCAAGCCGTCCGAGTACGACGGTAAGTACACCGACGAACAAAAGATAGAATATACCTGCGTAAAACAGCGGCCATATCATCGCCTTGGCGGCAAGCTTGTTTGCCTGCATTATGATCTCGGAAACAAGAATTGCATTTGCGAGCGCGGTATCCTTCACGAGCGTGATTATCTCATTACTCATCGGAGGCACTATGCGCTTGAGAACCTGACGGAAAATGATATGTCTGAATATTTGTCCCCTTGTGAGTCCGAGTACCTGCCCCGCTTCGTACTGTCCCTTTGATATACTCTCTATTCCTCCTCTGTATATTTCCGAGAAATAGCACGCGTAATTAAAGCTGAACGCGATCAGTGCCGCTATAAAACGCCCCATATCGTCAATACCGAAATTAAGCGTAAAATAAAGATCGACGCCCGCAAAAATATTATTACCGAGAAATCCGGGAACATAATATATAATGAATATCTGAAGCATCAAAGGTACGCCTCTAACTATCCACACTATCACCTTGGTGATAGCTCGAAGCGGCTTTAGACGGCTCATCGAACAAAATGATATCAAAAGTCCGAGCGGCAATGAGATAATCAACGTTAGAATAAACAAAGCCAAAGTGATCTTAAAGCCGTCAAGTAAGTATAGGGTGACCTGCCAAAAAGTCATAACAAATATCCTTATCTAAATCTAATTATATATCAATACGTTTAACAGACCTGCGATCAGTTTTTCTGGTCGGAAAAGTCTGTGATCACGGTAGTTGCAACACCGTATTTCTCCGCCAGCTTCATAACGGTTCCGTCGTTTGCAAGCAACTCGAGCTGTGCGTTCACTTTTGCGGTAAGGTCGCTGCCTTTCTTAAATCCGATAGCATAGTACTCAACGTCGCTCGAAAGTACTTCCAAGGTAGCAAGATCACTGTAATCCCCCGAGCCTACGGTGCTTTTTGCAAGCTGTGCGTCAACAACTGCAAAATACGCCGCTCCGGATTTGACCTGCCAGAGCGCATCCGTCTGCTTTGTAGCCTCTTTTACTATCGCTCCCTCAAGTGTCGATTCGGCATACGTAGCACCTGCTGAGTTTGCTTCGACATAACCTATCTTATCTTTAAACGCCGCGGCGTCAGTCGCCGCCTCCTTTTCCGTAGCTTTTACGACGATGACCTGTCTGTTTTCCATATAATTATAGGTAAAGTCGACCTTTTCGCTTCTCTGAACCCCGTCATCATCGGCACAGTTGGCGGTAAAGCCGTTCCAAATGCAATCAATGTTTCCGGATGCCAGATCCGTATATTTGTTTTCCCACTTGATCTCCTTGAATATTACCTTATCATATCCGAGATTTTCAAATACGAGCTTTGCCAGCTCGGTGTCAAAACCGACAAGCTCATTATTTTCATCAAGATAATTGAGCGGCTCAACGAGAGTGTATCCGACGGTAATAACCTTTTGAGCGGTACCGTTGCACGACGCAAGCATCGCCGTGCAGGAAAGGCATATAATAATCGAGAGAGCTATTGTGATTATCTTTTTCATTTTGTTATCCATCCTAATGCTTAAATATTTGCTTTATCGCTTTATTGCGTTAACGCTTTAATTCGCTAAAGCATATATATCATATCACTAAACTTTTGTTTTGTCAATAGGTTTTTATAATTTTTTTATTTTTTTCTCCAAGCAAAAAACGGGTCACGGTACTTAAAATATACCGTGACCCATAAGTATATTGGTCTTTATGTTGAAATTCAAATAATGTCAGGCATCAAGGAGATAGGATCTCATAACATCCGTAGCTTTTTCAACGGGAATAGAGGATGTAAGGATAATATTTACTCCGAGCTTATTGCTGAGCTTATCGAGCTTTACAAGAAGCTCTTCAAAAGCGGCATCATCTCTCCTGCACAAATTATATGTGTGGTCGATAAAGAGGTCGGTAACATCGTGATTGCCTGCAAGGATACCTGCGACAAAGCCGTAAAGCGTATCTGCACCCTCAATCAGATACTCGTCAGCGTCAACAAGACGCGCCTTGTGGCTTATGCTGTATCTGAGTGTTGTTCCTCTCTCAATGCAAACTACATCGCCCTGAGTTTTTTCAAGTGCGCTGTGTACTGCCTCGATAAGTCTTTTTGTTTTTCCTGTGCCTTTAACACCTATAACAATTTTAACCATTTTGTTCCTCCGTTAAATATATTAGCCCTTGGGCAATGGTTTATTATTATTGTTTTAATTACATTCTTTCTTCGAGTATCTTTTTCTGTTCCTCGTAACCGGGTTTACCGAGAATAGCAAACATGTTCTTCTTGTACGCTTCAACACCGGGTTGGTCAAACGGGTTTACTCCGAGCAGATATCCCGAGACAGCGCAAGCAAGCTCAAAGAAATATATCATAAATCCGAGCGAATACTCGCATCTGTTTTCAAGCTCTATTACAACGTTGGGAACTCCGCCGTCAATGTGTGCAAACAAGGTTCCCTGCATTGCTTTTTTGTTGACCTCGTCAAGATCCCTGCCCGCAAGGAAATTGAGCCCGTCTATATTATTGGGATCATCGGGGATGGTAAGCGTGCATCCCGGATCCTTTACGGATATGACGGTCTCAAACATAGTCCTCATCCCGTCCTGAATGTACTGTCCGAGAGAATGAAGATCTGTTGAGAAAATGACCGATGAGGGATAGAGTCCCTTGCCGTCCTTCCCCTCGCTCTCACCGTACAACTGCTTCCACCATTCGTTGAACATAAGCTCATACGGTTCATATCCTACAAGTATCTCCGTGGTCTTGCCCTTACGGAGCAGAATGTTTCTGATAGCCGCATACTTGTAGCAGTCATTAGTGCTGACATTCGGGTCGTTGTACTTGACTCTTGCCGCATCGGCACCCGACATCAGTGCGTCGATATCTATACCCGCCACAGCGATAGGGAGAAGTCCCACTGCCGAGAGCACCGAAAATCTGCCGCCGACGTCATCCGGAACAACGAAGGTCTGATATCCCGCGTTATCCGCGAAGCTTTTGAGCGTTCCTTTGGTTCTGTCGGTCGTGACAAAGATCCTCTCCTTGGCACCTTCAACGCCGTATTTCTTTTCAAGAAGTCCGCGGAAAACTCTGAATGCGATCGCAGGCTCGGTAGTCGTGCCGGATTTTGATATTACATTTATGCAAACATCCTTGCCCTCACAAAGTGCGATAAGCTCGTTCATCGAGGTTGAGCTTATATTGCATCCCGAAAAATAAATATCCGGAGTATCCTTCTTTAAGTTGTTGTATAGGGGAGATTTGAGAAATTCGATGACTGCGCGAGATCCGAGATACGATCCGCCTATGCCGATAACGATAAATATATCGCAACTCTTTTGTATCTTTTCAGCACTTCTCTTTATCGCCTCAAATTCCGCCTTGTCGTAGTTGTGCGGCAGATCCATCCATCCGAGAAACTTGTTTCCCTGCCCATTACCCGAACGGAGCACCTCATGCGCTGTTTTAACGTACGGTGCTATGTATTCGTATTCCGTCTCATCTATAAACGGTTCAATGTACTTAGTGTTTAATTTTATTGACATTTATTGTTACCACCTTTAAAAGTGTTACTGTTCATATTAATTGTACTACATTTTGATTGAATTTGCAACACATTTACGAGAAAAAAATGTGTTTTGTTCGACTTTTTTTGCTTTTTATTTCAACTTTCCGCTGCATCACGCGGATTTTAAGGCAAAAACCGTCAACATTCTTTTGAGAATGTCAAAATACCCTATGCGTTCTATGCTCTCCGCCGCTTTGATATCTATACTTCCGACCGTCTTGCCGCCGCATTTATATGTCACGTGTCCGACAGTGTCTCCTTCCCTTACGGGGGCGTCGAGCGTCTCTTCGACCTCGATCTCTGACGTGACCGAGGATATCTCTCCCTTCGGAAGCACGCAAGAAAATTCCGCATATTCCGTAAAACACAGATTTTTAATTCCGCGCTTAACCCTTATAGGATCGGTACCTCCGGCTTCCGCGGTATAGACGCCGTAATTTGCGAAGCCCCAATCAAGCAAGGATACCGCCGCGGCATTTCTTATATCTCTTGTCTCGGCTCCCATAATTACACAAATAAGTTCCATTCCGTCACGCTTTGCGGTCGCACTTACGCAAAAGCCCGCCTTTGACGTTGAACCCGTCTTAAGCCCCGTGCACCCTCGATAAAAACGAACAAGTCTGTTCGTATTGGTCAGTCCAAATGCACCGTCACGCACGGTATCCATCCACTTGGAGCTGTACTCAATAATTTTGGGGTATTTGATAAGCTCTCTCGACATAATTGCGATATCCCTTGCCGTCGTCAAATGCTCGGTGACGGTATCGTCAAGTCCGTTCGTGTTTTCAAATGCGGTATTGTCCATTCCGAGAGCACGTGCTTTTTTGTTCATCTCGGCAACAAAACTCTCCTCGCTCCCGAAAACATACTCGGCAAGTGCCACCGCAGCATCATTTGCCGAGGCTATTATGACGCTTTTCAGCATCTCCTCGACCGTCATCTCTTCCCCCTCTTTAAGGAAGATCTGGGATCCGCCCATAGATGCCGCGTGCGCACTGGCGGTCACGGTGTCATCAAGTGATATCTTCCCCGATTCAACAGCTTCCATTATCAAAAGCAGTGTCATTATTTTTGTAACCGATGCCGGCGGAAGTCTTTCATCGGCATTTTGCTCATAAAGGACTATTCCCGTCGATGCTTCCATAAGTATAGCGCTCTTGCATTTGAGCTCAAGGCTACCTGCGTCTACGGTCTCAAGCACGTACGCGTCGTTGACCGACGGTTGACTCTCCTGGGGAGTACTCTCCTCCGTATCCTTTGGCTCCCCGACGCTATCTGCCGAGCTCTCTGTTTCGGCAAATATCGATAACTGCACGGATACGGTCAGTAGTGATATACAGAGGATACACGCCGCAAGCTTACGTAAAAGTTTTCTTTTCATTATGTATATTCCTTTCCGCCGTACTCAAGACGCAATGTCTTATACAGCATAATTTGTTTACGACAATCGGTAATAAAAAACGGCTGAAAAAACACCGTCCCATAAAAATATATGAGACGGTCATTATCAATATTACCGAGCGGTCATATTTGCTTTCTGATCTTTTCAAGCGCCGCCTTTTCGAGCCTTGATACTTGAGCCTGCGATATTCCTATCTCATCGGCGATCTGCATCTGCGTCCTACCCTTGTAATATCTCAGGTAAATAATATTACGCTCCCTCTCGTTAAGGCGCGCCATAGCCTCGCGGAGCGCCACGCTCTCAAGCCAGGTATTCTCTCCCGTTTCGGTGTCGCTGAGCTGATCTATGACATATATCGAATCCCCGTTTTCACTGTAAACGGGTTCATATATGGATATCGGCTCGACGATCGCTTCCATAGCTCTCAAAACATTCTCTTTTTTCTCCCCGAGCTTTGCGGCTATCTCGTCTATAGTCGGCTCGGCGTTCTTGGCGTTGATCAGCTCCTCACGAGCACCGAGCGCACGGTACGCAAGATCACGCACTGAACGGCTTATCCTTACCGCGTTGTTATCTCGCAGATATCTGCGCACCTCTCCGACTATCATAGGACAGGCATATGTGCTCAATTTAACATCAAGATCCATATTGAAGTTATCGATGGCTTTGATCAGCCCTATACATCCCACCTGAAATAGATCGTCTATATTTTCCCGTCGGTTTCCAAAGCGTTGTATGATGCTCAGTACAAGCCGCAGATTTCCGTAAAACAGAGCATCCCTTGCCTTCATATCACCTTGCTTTGTCTTTATCAATAAGTCGTGCTTTTCTTCGTCCGAAAGAGTTTTAAGCTTTGCGGTATTTACGCCGCAGATCTCGACTTTGTTATAATACATTATCTGCTCCCGTGAATTTTATACTCAAATATGAATATGTAATTTAAGTATTGCCACAGGCGACTCGAGGTATACAAAGCGTCGATCACGATTCAAAAGGTAATAATTACAAAAAAGCTCGGTAGGCATTCCCACCGAGCATTAAATTTAGAGAGCACATAGATCAAAACTTAGGCACATCACAGAACGATCATAAGTGTGCCAAGTGCCGCCGCTATCGTCGGTATTGATATCAAAGCTCCGTATTTAAGAAAATCGATATATCCGAACTTAATATTTTGCTCTCTGAGTATCGACGACCACATAACCCCGGCAAGCGCACCGATCGGAGTCAGAAAAGCACCGATGTTCGAGCCCACAACGACAGCGTAGACTGCCTTTGTAAGCTCAGCGCCGCCAAGAGGATCGATCACCGAGCAAAACAGTACGCTCATCGGAATATTGTTGATCAGATTTGCTGAAAGGAACGAGGCTACACCATAGCGCAATACGGTATCTCTGTGACCGAGCAGCTCATTCAATTTTTCCGTAATACCGCACTTTGAGGCGGCAAGAATAAGTACAAACATAGAAAGTACGAACGGAATGAGCGACCAGGGAGCGCGTTTCAAACATCCGATAAGCTCTTTCGGCGGCCTTTTTCTGTATATACCGACTGCAACATTGCAAACGAAAAGACTGACGACAGCAAAAAGAGATATAAGCCACATTTCAACTCCGATATAAGATCCCACGGCAAGCGCCACGGTACATACCGCAAGATGAATGATTCCTACCGCGAGCAATGGCTTGTCTGAAATATGTACCGTGCTTTTTTCGGCTTGGATAGGATCCGAAAGCTTTTTGTGAAATATAGCAAGGATCAGCAAAAATGCCGTAATTCCCGCCGCCACCGTAGGAAGCAGCATACACTTAGCGTATGTAAGAAAATCGATCCCGTTAAAGGTCGAAAGATATATATTAGTCGGATTTCCTATAACGAGTGCCATACTCCATGTATTGGCGGCAACGAATACCGCAATAAGATACGGAAGAGGATCTATTTTTGCATTCTTTGCAAAATAGCAGATAAACGGCGTAAATGTCAGCACGATTATATCATTCGAGGTAAATACCGTAAGCACGGATACCGTAACGTACAGTATAACAAAGAGTCTCAGCTGACTTGTACCTGCGTATGAAAGCGTCTTGCTTGCGAGATATTTAAAGAAATTGATCTCGTCGAGAAAGACCGAGAGCACCGTCATTGAAATAAACAGCACAAGTATCTTTATGGGATTGATTGCGGAATCCGCGACAAGCGCTCCGCCCACCTCCCGCGGGTCTGCATAACCGCTTATAAGCATAATACACGCTCCGACAAGCGCAACGCCCCAATATGACGATATACAGATTCGTCCGAATTTGAACTGCGGTTTAAAAAGAACGCAGAGTATCATGGCGATGCACGTCAGCGCACATATCAATAAAGGAATAAACAATTCATTCACACTTTCACAGTCGTATTTTCAATGCAAGCACGTCGCGCTCGCACCCGCATATTATAACACTGTGCGACTGCGATTTCAATAATTAAAATGACGTATTTTGCCGAAAATGAGCTCTGCGCTTTGGTAAATTGTGTTATTTCAGTACTCCTTTGGCGCGGAAAAGCATCCGCGAATATCAAAATCAAGAATAAAAGCAAAAAGCTTAATATTGCGATATTTCTCCAAAAGCGCAAATATCAGGCGCGTTATGCCGAAAGCTATAAACGCAGAAGCGATCCCTATCAGCATAGCAGCTAAAACATCCGACGGATAATGCGCCATAAGGTACATCCTCGAGAGCGCCATAAAAGCAACGTAAAGATATGAGAGCCACGAGATCTTTTTGTTTTTGCTGAAGATAAAGAACGCCGTAATTCCTGCCGCCGCCGCGGTAACGTGACCCGAGGGAAAGGAATATCCGCTCTCGGCGGGCGAGCCTATCGCCGACCACCATTTTGCATAATCCGCGACTCCGCCGAGAAAAGGACGCGGACGCACTACGTTATCCTTCAAAATTATATTTGTGATCAGAGCACCGCAAGATACAGCTCCGAATATGCAAACTCCGTTTCGCCTCGTCTTTTTAAAAAGCATAAACACGAGCGCAAGAAGGAACATCAATATTCCCTTCTCGCCGCAAAACGTAATGATCTTCATCAAAGAGGTAAGCCACGCGCCGCACAGTTGCGCAAGCTCATTCATAGCCTTTAGCACTAAATGATCAAATCCGTAAAAAAAGCTGTCAAGCCATTCTGCCATATAATCCACACCTTCCAATAATTTTATAAGTGTTCTATGACGACAGTATATCAAATTTAGACAGTTTTGTCAATAGAAAATACCGTATCGGATCTTTTCGACTCGATATATGCCGTACCGTGCCGTTCAAAGGCAAAAAACTCAAAGTCGAACAAGAATTTTTCAAAAAAGGGCTTGACATACGGCAAATATTCTGCTATAATATCCCCGTTGTCCGTTACAGGACGGGATATTCATATGCTGCTATGGCTCAGTCGGTAGAGCACGTCATTGGTAATGACGAGGTCATCAGTTCGATTCTGATTAGCAGCTTGAAGGGCTGGTGCATTCGCAACAGCCCTTTTATTGTATTTTTCAAAAGTTTTCAACCCATTTTTCAACAACGAGAGGTTATCTATGTGCGTTACAGAGGAGCTTTACAACATATCTCCATATATAAAGGATTTTCGCGCCGCGGTACTCGAATGTAAGAAGAACGGTGACCTTTACGAGACCGTGCTTGACAGAACGGCATTTTTCCCCGAGGGCGGCGGACAGCGCGCAGACACAGGTTGCATAGGGAAAGTCCGCGTGATCGACACGCAACGAAGAAACGGCACGATCCTTCATCTAACCGCTTCCCCGTTGAATGTCGGTGAAATATACGACTGTACAATTGATTTTGATGAAAGGTTTCACAAAATGCAGAACCATACGGGTGAGCACATTATGTGCGGAATAATCCATACGCTGTACGGATACGACAACACGGGCTTTCATCTCGGCGAGGGATATATGACCTTTGATCTTGACGGCGAGCTATCGGAAGCTCAGCTTGAGGATGTGGAGCGGAGAGCCAACAAGGCGGTATGGGAAGATGTCCCCGTAAGTATCCTTTATCCGACCCCCGAGGAGCTTTGCAAATTGGAATACCGAAGCAAGCTGGATCTTACAGAAAACGTAAGGATCGTGTCTGTTGAAGGCTACGACAAATGCGCTTGCTGTGCTCCGCACGTTGCAAGAACAGGAGAGATCGGAATGATCAAAATAACCGATCATCTGAGATATAAGGGAGGCACAAGGGTTTTTGCCGTTTGCGGGAGCTTTGCACTTGACGACTACAATAAGCGTATGTCTGTGGCAAAGGCTGTATCGACCAAGCTTTCCCTGCCCCAAGAGCAGATACATCTCGGAGTCGACAGGCTTCAAAACGAGATAATTTCGTTAAAACGCGAGCTGAACGCGGCAAGGCATCGCATATCGCTCGGAATAATCGACTCGCTCAAGGAAACATCGGAAAACATTATCGTATTCACGGATCTTGAAGCCTCCGATATGCGCGAGATAGTCAACCGCGGTATGTCTCTTACGCGCGGCTTTTGCGCGGCATTTTCGGGAAATGATTCCGATGGATACAAATACATTATCGGAAGTGAAACGCTCGATCTCAAAAAATATACGAGCGCCTTGAATTCCGCTGTAAACGGGCGCGGCGGCGGCTCCTCGCAAATGATACAAGGAAGTGCTACGGCACGGAGAGCCGAGATCGAATGCGCATTATCGAATATCGAACTTTGATTCGGGTAGTTCGTACCCCTTTCCTCAGAGGAATGGTACGAAAATATCCGAAAATAATAATTTTACCGCAGACAGATTTTGCACATCGACACTTGACAAGGTGCGCTTGTTGTGATATAATACAAACAGAAAAGTAAAAATTCAAACACATTGACGGGAAGCAGTAGGTGTATTTTCGGCTTGCAGAGAGTGGACGCGCGGTGAAAGTCCATAGCAGGATACATTGAAGTCGTCCCCGAGTGGCGAAAATGAAAGGACGCAAGCTCGCGTCTCAATTAGTTTCCGACGTCAGCCACGTTACGGCTATCAAGTGCGCAGTCGCATATTCCGCAAACCATCCCCGTATCGGTGTTACGACTGCGAATTCGGGTGGTACCGCGCCTCGGCGTCCTGATCGTCTTTTGACGTCAGGGCTTTATTTTTTTAATACAAATTTATGTTATAAAGAACTTTACGAAAGGAAAAAAATATGAACAGCAAAGAATTGCCAAAGACATATTCGCCGTCCGAATTTGAGGACAGGCTGTATCAGTTCTGGTGTGAAAACGGATATTTCACACCCAAAGCAGACAACACTAACCCCGCGTTTTCCATCGTTATCCCCCCTCCGAATGTAACGGGACAGCTCCATATGGGACACGCTCTCGACGAAACTCTCCAAGACATACTCGTTCGCTACAAAAGGATGCAGGGCTACAATACGCTGTGGATCCCCGGAACCGATCACGCCGGAATAGCTACGCAGATCAAAGTCGAGGAGCAGCTCCGAGTCAACGAAGGGCTCACACGTTATGACCTCGGACGCGAAGCATTTCTCGAGAGGGTCTGGGATTGGAAGCATAAGTACGGAAGCCGCATAATAAGCCAGCTCAAAAAGCTCGGCACCTCCTGCGATTGGACGCGCGAACGCTTTACTATGGACGAGGGCTGCTCGAAGGCGGTCAGAGAGGTATTCGTAAACCTCTACAACAAGGGACTTATTTACAGAGGTCACAGAATAATAAATTGGTGTCCGCATTGCGCGACCGCACTCTCCGATGCCGAGGTCGAATATAAAGATCAGCCCGGCTTCTTCTGGCACATCAAATATCCCGTCAAGGACAGCGAAAACGGCGAATTCGTCGAGGTTGCCACAACACGTCCCGAGACTATGTTCGGCGACACCGCCGTAGCAGTCAACCCCGAAGACGAGAACACGAAGCACCTTATCGGCAAAACGCTCATTCTTCCCATCGTAGGAAGAGAGATCCCCGTTATTGCGGACGACTACGTCGAGATCGGCTTCGGAACGGGATGTGTAAAGATAACCCCCGCACACGACCCCAACGACTTCCTTGTAGGTCAGAGACATAACCTTGAACAGATAAAGGTCATGAACGACAACGCAACGATGAACAGCTACGCCGGAAAATACGAAGGTATGGACAGATACGAATGCCGCAAGGCTCTCGTTGCCGACCTTGAGGCGCAGGGATATCTTGTAAAAGTCGTTCCCCACGATCACAACGTAGGCGTTTGCTACCGTTGCGGAACTACCGTCGAGCCTATCACGAGCGATCAGTGGTTCGTTAAGATGAAGCCCCTGGCTGAGCCCGCAATTGAAGCGGTACGCAACGGCACAGTAAAGTTTGTTCCCGAGAGATTCAGCAAGAACTACTTCAATTGGATGGAAAACATCCTCGATTGGTGTATATCTCGTCAGCTTTGGTGGGGACACAGAATACCCGCGTTCTATTGCGATACCTGCGGTCATATGGAAGTATCCAAAGAGGACATTACGGTATGTCCCAAATGCGGTGCTCCCGTAAGACAGGAGAGCGACGTTCTCGATACGTGGTTCTCGTCGGCGCTCTGGCCCTTCTCCACACTCGGATGGCCCGAAAAGACCGAGGATCTCGAAAAATATTACCCCACGAGCACACTTGTAACAGGCTACGATATCATTACCTTCTGGGTATCGAGAATGATATTCTCCGGTATCGAGCATATGGGTAAAGCCCCCTTCTCTACCGTATTCATTCACGGTCTTGTCAGAGATGCTCAGGGCAGAAAAATGTCAAAATCGCTCGGCAATGGTATCGATCCGCTTGAGATAATCGATAAATACGGTGCTGATGCGCTCCGCTATGCGCTCGCTACGGGTAACTCCCCCGGAAACGATATGAGATTTTCGGATGAAAAGATAGAAGCGGCTCGCAACTTTGCCAACAAGCTTTGGAACGCCTCACGCTTCGTACGTATGAACCTCACGATAGACAAGGTAGAGCTTCCCGCTAAGGAAGAATTGGCACTCGAGGATAAGTGGATACTCACTCGCTTCAACGAGCTCGTTGCCAACGCAGTCTCCGCTCTTGACAGATATGAGGTCGGCGTCGCACTTTCAAACATCTATGATTTCACCTGGGATATCTTCTGCGATTGGTACATCGAGCTTGCAAAAGCACGCCTCAACGCAAAGGATACAAAGGAGAATATTATTTGCCAGAACGTCATCTCCTACGTTCTCATCGGCACGCTTAAGCTGCTCCACCCCTTTATGCCATTCATTACCGAGGAGATATATCAATCTATGCCTCACGACTGCGAGAGCATTATGATCTCGGATTATCCCACGTTTGACGATACGCTCACGTTTGAATCGGATGCCGCCGAGATGACAAAGATCATCGATGCCATAAAAGCCATCAGAGCTCGCCGCAGTGAAATGAATGTTCCGCCTTCCAAAAAAGCCAAAATATATATCGCGACCAAGAGCACCTTGGCATTCAACGAACAGACCGCGGTATTCTTCGCACGTCTGGCATCGGCATCCGAGGTCATAGTTGCGGAGGGCTTCGACGAGAGCAAGGTAAGTGCGGATAATGCGGTGCAGATAGTTACCGATGCTGCCACGGTATTCCTTCCCCTCTCCGATATCATCGATTTTGAAAAAGAAAAAGCCCGCCTTGCCGCAGAGCAAAAGAGACTTCTCGGCGAGATCGAGCGAATAGAAAAGAAACTTGCAAATCAAGGCTTTGTCGCAAAAGCTCCCGCCGCCGTCGTTGACGGCGAGCGTCAGAAGATGCAGAAGTATAAGGAAATGCTTGACGGAGTAGAGGAAGCTATAAAGAAGCTCGGATGAGATTTTGGCGGTCAGATCTCCATATAGATCATCCAAGCCGCCGATATCACTCAAACATCAAAAAGGACTGTCTTAAAATTAGGCAGTCCTTTTTGCACCGCAAGCCAAGGGGCTCGCAGATCTTTATATCAAATATTAATTTACGGTAGAGCTTCAACTTTACACTCTTGCAGCACTTTTTGCCGCAAGTTTCTGCACCGCGACCGAGATCCCGTACGCGGCGAAGAACATTGCAAGAACGATCGCGCCGAGCAGAGCGAGGCGCTGTCCGATCGTAGGAGCGATCTTGATAAGTATATCCATCACAGAGCCTCCGCCGTCAGATGTTCCCTTTGCAAGGTAAAGATAGTTTGCGCCCTCAATGTTTGCGTTGCATATCAGCGCAAATGTTGCAAGCACGGACATAAACGCCGTTGAAGGAATGATCCCCCAAAGCTTCGGTCTGAAGCCGTGAACAAACGTCATATAAAATACCGCGATTATGGGCAATATATGCTCAAGCCAATATTGATAGTAACGGTAATATGTAGGGCCCGTTGTCGTTATGACCGATGGGGTAAGCAACGGAAAGATACCCACGGTCAGGCAAACGTAAAAGCAGATCTGATAAAGAAACTTGCTCTTTTTGGTTATCATAAATATAGCCGTGATGCAGGTCCATTCGCACACCTGAAGCGGAAGCTTATCAAGCAGGTTCTTTTCCTCCGGATCACTGCTTCCGACATAGAGCAATCTCCAAAAGTACGACATCTCAGCCAAAAACATCACAAAAGCGAAGATAAAGCGCAAGTTTTCCTCGTGCTTCCAACTGTATATCTTATCGCGATAGCGGTAAACGACAAAAGCAGAAAGAACGAGCAGTATCAGCGGAACGAAATGCGCCACGGAATAATATTTAAAATTTCCTTTTTCGCCATAACCAAAAAATCCGTCCTTAAAAAATTGGACCCAAACCTCCATAGTAACCTCCTGCGTAACAAAACCTCGCGGCTCCAATTTGAACTGTATGTTAATTATACAATAAGTAAGATAATAATGCAATACTTTTTTGAAAGTCAACAGATTATTTTTTGATCCGATAATCTATACTGTTTTCGATATTGCACCGAGAGTATGAGAGTTCCGCCTCTCGGTGATACTCTCCGTAATTACCGTAAAGCTACGGTATCATTCGTTATGCTCGATATTAAAGTGATGCAGGATCATTTCAAACGCAACACCGAGTCCGGGCACAAGGCTGTCGATCTCGACGTATTCGTCCCTCGTATGCGCACCTTTGCCTATCACGCAACCTATGCGAACGGCGGGAATACCTTGCGAGAGCGGAATATTGCAGTCGGTCGAGCCCGAGCCGAAT
Organism: uncultured Lachnospiraceae bacterium; assembly: GCA_964472845.1. Lineage (GTDB taxonomy): Bacteria > Bacillota > Clostridia > Oscillospirales > CAG-272 > HGM12650. The sequence continues at coordinate 26,801 of CAYYND010000010.1, forward strand.
TTGACATCAAAACCGAAGTTGTTCTTTATAGCCTCGGCACCGCGATCCATAAGCGCCGTATGCTTGCCCTCGTCTACGGGAATTCCGCACGGGCGGTCGCCTATCAAGGTCAGCGTCACCTTTACACCCTTGGCACGGAAACATTCGAGCGCCGCGTCAAGGTGTCTTTGCATTATCGGCAGATTTTCGGGAACATACGAACGGAATTCGTACAGCATTTCGGCGTGCTGCGCGATGGCATTTATGGCAGTGCCTCCGTTGATAGTGCCTACGTTATATGTAGTTTTGCCCACTTCGGGCAGCTTTACGGAATAAAGCAGACCGATCAGTGAAGCCATATACACGATGGCGTTACGGTTGCCGAATTTGTTATAGGAATGACCGCCCTCAGTATCGAACTCAATACGGTACTTCTTTGAGCCGACCGCACGGTTTGTGATCGTTGCGGGCCCCCCGTCAAAGGTGACAAATTCGCGTATGCGATCGCCGTAGCGTCTCATAATTTCGCGGCTGCCTCTTAGGTCTCCTATTCCCTCCTCGCCCGAATTAACGACAAGCAACACGCCGCCATCGACAAGCGGCGGAGTATTTTCAGCCAAATATTTAGCCGTCATCAAAAGAGCCACGACGTTTGCCGTATCATCCCCCACACCCGGGCAATATATTTTCCCGTCGGAAACGGTAAGCGGCAACGGAGCCGTATCGGAAAACACAACATCACTGTGCGCCATATACACCGTCACGGGAACGTCCCCCTCGCAACCTATCGGATATATGACATTTTGCACCTCGTCGATATACACCCCCTCAGCTCCTTGCTTTTTAAGCCAATCACAGCAAAATAAGGCACGCTCATCCTCGCGGTTTGATGGCGCGGGGATCTGCGCAAGTTCGATCAAAAGATCATACGCCTCCTTGGCGTGACTATTAATGTACTCTCGAATTTTTGATGAAAGCTGCATGATCATATTCTCCTTTTCTTTTTAAAGATCGGGGTTGCCGGAACCCTGCAAGTTTAATTTTAACACAAAATTCTCAATTGTCAACAGCTTTTGAATGTGTTTTTGACTTTCGGAACAAAAAAATCGGCAGTTCTCAGGGGGACCGTCTCAATGAGACAGCCCGGATATAATTTCCTTGCGGAAATCGCGAAAGATATTTTTGCGGTTTGTGAGAGACTTGAGTCCTCAAAACTTTTAGTGATATATTCGGCTTGCGCCGAATATGAAATAATTTCCTGGCGGAAATTGTGAAATATTGCACCTTACGGTGCTATGTGAAATGAAATTTGCCACGTTCGCGAAGCGAACATTTCACAATTTGCATTTACAAGGCAAATATTTCACAGCGAAGCTGTTTCACTTGCCCAAAGGGCAAATTTCGTTGAAAAAAGCACGCTTCGGCGTGCTTTTTTCTAATGGAGGCGAGGGGAGTCGAACCCCTGTCCGAAAACCCGTCAATACAGCTTTCTACGAGTGTATTCTGTCTTTTATCGATTCCCTTGGCTTACCGCCGGCAGACAGGCTGTAAGCTTCGGTAGCTTTTTTCTGCGTGATCGGTTCAAAAGCAAACCACCGATGCACGTTCACCGCTCAATGACGTTCAGTCCGAGGCCGCGATACTCCTCGGAGGAACGGGTTACATTAAAGTAACGTCACCGCTTACGCGGCAATTGCAACGTTTTCGTTAGCGTTTAATTTTTAAGTTGGGCGGTTTTAAAAGATCACCCGGCTTTACTCGCTTACTATATCTCAAGATCCCCGTCGAAACCTTTACGCCCCCGTGTAAAGTGCGTATCTATGAGATCTGATTTTTCATATGACGCTCGATCTCTCGCTTTGAGGTCTTATCCGCGTCGGCGTCTCGTTTGTCGTAGAGCTTTTTACCCTTGCAAAGTCCGACCTCGACCTTGACATTCGAGCCGGAAAAATAAAGAGAGAGCGGAATAAGCGTCAGCCCGTCCTGTGCAACGTAAGAATGGAGCTTGAGTATTTCCTTTTTGTGCATAAGCAGTTTTCTGTCTCTCAAGGGATCGCGATTGAAGATATTTCCCTGCTCATAAGGGCTTACGTGCATACCGACAACATACAGCTCGCCTTTTTTGACGGTGCAATAAGCATCCTTGAGGTTTACCGCGCCGTTACGTATGCTCTTTACCTCTGTGCCGAAAAGAGCTATACCCGCTTCGTATTTATCTTTGATAAAATATTCGTGATATGCCTGGCGGTTTTGTGCTATTACCTTGCCGCTCGGCTTTGATCTTTGTGCCACGGTATCTCTCCTTTCGTCTTTATTTTGAACCGCAAGGCATTATAACACAAACACGCCGTTTTGTCAATACCTTGTATGACTTCTTGACCGCGCGTCAAATAAATTCCGTTTACCTATTGAAAATATGAGAAACATCTGTTAAAATATATATATCAGCATAAAAGAAAACACATTTCGGTTTTCAAGATAAAAACCGCCATTCCGCCGAAAGGAATTCAAAAATATGAAAAAAACACTGACTGTTATTTGCATAATTTCTGCCCTGCTCGTATCTCTTGCGTCCTGCAAGCCGATCAGTACAGATCCGTCCGAAAGTGATTCGGATTCTGCATCAATCTTTGAGAGCGAAAGCCGCACAGATCCGTCAGATCCCTCAGATTCCTCAGATCCCTCAGATACAGACATAACCTTCCCAACGGATGGATCGACATCGGGCACCGAAGAACCTACCGACGAGCCGTCATCCGAAAGCGAAACGCTCCGCGAGCCTGACACGGATACCGATACCGAAGGTCCGACCGAAAAGCCGTCGCCGACCGACAACGGCACGGCGGGACTTGATTACATACTCAACAGCGACAAGGGCTCTTATTCATGTGTAGGCATAGGAAGTGCAACGGATACGCACCTTGTTATTGCTTCAGAATATCAAGGCCTGCCCGTCACGGGGATAACAGAAAGTGCGTTCAGCGAATGTGGATACGTTTTGTCCCTGACCATTCCGGACACTGTCACATCGATAGGCTCGCGTGCGTTTTACGGATGCTCAAAGCTTGCAAAGATAGAGCTTCCCGATACACTCGAGAGCATCGGCAGCGCGGCATTCTCGGGATGCAGCTCGCTTACCGAGGTCACCTTATCGGGCTCGATCATAGTTATAAGTTCAAATATGTTTGAAGGTTGCTCGTCACTCGAAAAAATCACGTTGGCAGAAGGGACAAAGCACATCGAAGCTATGGCGTTTTACGGATGCTCGTCGCTTTATTCTGTCGTGCTTCCGAGTAAGGTAGAGACCCTCGGTGTATTTTCGTTTGCGCTTTGCACTCAGCTCAGCGAGGTTACCCTCTCCGCATCCTTAAAATCCATCGGTCAGGCCTGCTTCTTCGAATGTTCATCGCTCAAAAAGATAAAATACGACAACGTAGAGGACAGATGGGATGACGTCGTTCAAGGGTTTGAATGGAAGCCGTCAAATCCCGATCTCATTATTGAGTTTAAGGATATGGGATACACCGAGGAGCTGCTGTTCAAACTCAATCCCGATCTCAGGTCATACTCCTGCACGGGAATCTCAGCATCCGGTGCTGTTTCAAAGATATCGATACCGCCGACTTACAAAAAACTTCCCGTCACCGCGATTGCAGATGGCGCATTCTACGGCAACAAAAACATAGTTGAGGTAATATTGCCGGGATCTGTTATAACCTTAGGCAGCGGTGCGTTTGAGGGCTGCACTTCGCTTTCCAAACTCACCATCTCGGAAAATACCGAAGCGATAAGCGATCGCACATTCAAGAACTGCACCTCGCTTACATCGATATTTCTCCCCGCTTCCATTGTATCGATCGACAAAAGCGCCTTCGACGGCTGCTCGTCGCTTACGGAAATATCTGTTGACGGAAACAATTCGGTATATTCATCGATCAACGGAGATCTTTATGAAGGCAAGACAAGGCTTACGCTTTACGCCCCCGGCAAGACCGCATCGGAATTCATCTTGCCTCCCAATGTCATCGAAATAGGCAGTTACGCATTCCGCTCCCGTGAGCTTGAAAGGGTACAGCTTTCCGACGGTCTTATATTGATATCGGATATGGCGTTTTACGGATGCGAGAAGCTCTCGGAGCTCGCACTCCCCTCCACTCTTATCGAAATAGGCAGATCGGCATTTGAAGGATGCAAGTCTTTGACTGTATTGGATCTCCCAGCCTCACTTCAAACGATAAGATCAAGTGCGTTTAAAGGCTGTTCAAGCTTAAAAAAGATAGATCTTCCCGTCAACGTATCGAGCATAGGTGAAAACGCATTCGAAAACTGCGTCTCGGTCACCGAGGTCAATATCCATTCGTTTACTCAGAAGCTGAGCACCGCGCTCTTCAAAGGATGCCTTAAGCTTGAAAAAGTAACTATTTCGGAATTTGTCGAGCAAATAGGAGAGAGCGCGTTCGAGGGATGTAAGTCATTGAGCAGTGTGATCATCCCAAACAAAGTCAAAAATATAGGGACATCGTCATTCAGCGGATGCGAAAGGCTCTCAAGCATAACTCTGCCCGAAAAGCTGGAGATCATTGAAGATCACGCATTTTACGGTTGTGTGAATCTCCGATCATTACAATACCCAGGCAAGCTTACCGTCATAGGCGAGGGTGCTTTTGACGGATGTGTGCGTCTTACGACGATAGAAATACAGCAAGGATTGCAAGAAATAGGTAAAGAAGCGTTTAAAGACTGCCGTTCGCTCGTGTTTGTGACCCTCCCCGATACAGTTGAAGTCGTAGGAAGCTCAGCCTTCAAGGGATGCTCATCATTGGTAAAGATCAATATCCCCACCTCGCTTACCGTTATCTCGGATAATTTGTTTGACGGTTGCAACATTCTTGCTGAATTAGAGCTGTCAGACTCTGTCACCCTCATAGGTAAGGGCTCATTCAATTATTGCCTCCGCCTTAACTCCGTATACATACCTGCAAGCGTAAAAGAGATCTGTGAGGGCGCTTTCGGCAAGTGCCTTGAGCTTGATACCATCACCTTCGGCGGAACGTCAGACGAATGGAACGCGATCATCAAGCCGAACGGATGGGATGCGGCGTTTGTATCGTACAAAGTCGTTTGCTCGGACACAACGCTCGAGATCGGAGCCTAAAAAAGCATACGTGGGCATATTAACTAAAAATTCATCGAATATTTATAATAATCGACGAATAAGCCATTGACAAGCACGCCTTGATATGGTACAATATTATGCCGCATAAAAATGGCTTCTTTTGTGTTGCGCTTTTTGCACAGCGTAAGGGAGATAAGTTCATTGCCAAAAGCGTGACGCCACTGTTTAGCGAGTCTATAAGAAAGTGAGGTGCTTTTCGTGTTTGCAATAATCGAAACCGGCGGAAAGCAGTACAAAGTTACCGAAGCAGGAGATCCTATCTACGTTGAGAAACTTGACAACGAAGTCAACGATGTCGTTGAGTTCAAAGTCGTTGCAATTTCAACTGCAGATGGCTTCAAAGTAGGTAAGCCTTATGTAGAAGGCGCAAAGGTTACAGCTACTGTTCTCGAACAGGGCAAGGACAAGAAGATCTACGTAATGACGTACAAGGCTAAGAAAAACGAGAAGAAAAAAATCGGTCACAGACAGCCTTACAC
>CAYYND010000011.1:0-32405 GCA_964472845.1 uncultured Lachnospiraceae bacterium
AAATTTTTGACCTTTTGTTTTTTGCAACTTTTTCCGAGCCTTCGGGACTTGAACCTGCGACACTTTCGCACATTTGAAGTTCAGCCGCTTTTCTGATATGATATGGACAGAAAGAAGGAAAGCGAGGACTTACAAATGAAAAACGGATATACGATGGTTCGCAGACTCAAGCTCACCCCCTTTGAACTCCGAGTTGCAATCGACGCTCTCAATGCAAAGAGACTCAAACAGAAGGCAAGCGGGATCGACAACAGAGCAACTTCCAATCTCATACTCCACCTGCTCGATGCCCTTGAAGCTTAATTACATACGGTAAAATAGAAGCCGACTTTATGACCACTAACGAAGTGGAAATAAGGTCGGCTTTTTTTGTTGCTGTAAAGCTTTACCGACAGAGAGGAGAAGAAAATGCTCAGAATGAATTTTTACCCAAGTCATATTGGAGGTGGCTGAAATGTTCGTTGATATTTTCAATACAGACCGACATTATTCCATAATTTATGCAGACCCACCGTGGAGATACAATCAGAGGAATAACAAAAAGACCAAGTTCGGCGGCGGGGTTCACGCACACTATCCGACAATGAGTTTGGAGGAGATCGAAAGGCTACCGATTGATAAACTCGCAGGAGAAAATTGTGCCTTGTTTCTTTGGACTACATTTCCGTACTTGGATAAACAAATTCAATTATTTGAAAAATGGGGTTTCTGGTATACGACGTTGGGGTTTAGTTGGATAAAGACCAATGCAAAGAACGGAGCTCCTTTCTTCGGTGTAGGGTACTATGCCAAATCTAACTGCGAGATCTGTTTGCTCGGGATAAAAGGAAAAATGAAGCCTATCAGCAATCGGATTTCAAGTTGTGTCATTTCCCCAAGAGAAGCTCATAGTAAGAAGCCAAGTGAGGTAAGAGAAAGAATTCTATCTCTGTTTGGTGACTTGCCGCGTATTGAACTGTTTGCAAGAGAAAGCGCGGACGGATGGGATAGTTGGGGAAATGACCTTAATATTCAATAGAAAGGATGAAGTAAAATGTATATTGAAATGAAAAAGACGGGTCTTGATGTGTCAGACCTTATTACGTTGGTACAGCGTAAGGGAGGAGGTAATACCGGGTTCCCGTATAAGAGCTTTGTGTGCCGTTGCAGTAATTGTCTGTATTCGACCAAAGGGAAGTGCGCTCTGAAGGAGTGCTGTTGTATGTATGAACGCATCCGCGCTCATACCTGTACTTTCGGGGAAATGATGAGATACTGTTTCTCGGGCATCGGAGATAACGTATTCCATTTCCGTCTCCGTATCGCCATTGAACGTGAAGCAGAACTCAAAAGCTGTTTCTTGGATGCAGGACACCGCAAACGCTTCTATGAAGGTCTTGCCTACACAAGAAAGGCAAGTAATAACCTTATCGCTCAGATCTTCTTGCTTTCCGCTTATGAGAGCTTATGGCTTGAAGCAAAGAAGGTGCTTGAAAGGAACTGTGTTGTTTATTCTGCTCTTAATATTTCCGTAAAGGGAATTGAGGTAAATCCTCACAATCTTTTTATGACGGCGTTAGATCTTGAATACGGCTCGGCACACTCTGACCTGCTTGACCTATCCGATGATGAAGTCGTGGACTTTGATGTTTTCCGTATGATCTGCTATGCCGTTGCTATCAGCGCATACGGTCTTGATGCGGTCAAGATTAGCGAGAGGCAGAGAGCAAAACGGAAGAAGCACAAGAGGAATGGTAATGACAAAGGATAGAATGAACCTCGGGTATCTCGGATATAAGGACAGCGAGAACCACCACAGCTTTCCCGAATATACCGAGGCAACGAGGGAGCGTTGCCGTTCATTGAGAACGCGCCGATCAGCGATACGGAAAAAGAGCTTATTGCATATAAAAATGCAGAAACACTATTTAGAATCTAATCAAAAAAGGAGAACAAACATGAACACTTTAGAAGCAATTTACAGCAGAAAATCAATTCGAAATTTCAACGGAAAAGGCATTACGGAAAACGAACTGAACGAAATTTTGAAGGCGGCATATGCCTCGCCCGTGGGGCGCGCCATGTACGACACTTTGAGTTTGACCGTCATCAGCAACGAGAAGTTGCTTGGTAAATGGGAGGAGATGCTGGCAAAGGCAATGGGCAATCCAAATCTGCACGCCTTTTACGGTGCCCCCACAGTGATCCTCGTGTCATCCGCCATGACAGGCGCACCTACCAACAACATCAACTACTCCAACGCCGCTATCATTGTTCAGAATATGGCGCTTGCCGCAACCGAGCTGGGAATAGGCGCTTGCCATATCTGGGGTGCCGTCGGTGTACTGAACGGCAACGCAGAACTGGAAAAAGAGCTGAAAGTCCCCGAAGGTATGGTTCCTTGCTGTGCCATTGCGCTCGGTCATTTCGACGGAAAGTACGTATTCAGAGAGGTTGCAGACAACCGTATTCAAATGAATTATATTAAGTAATTTTATTTTCAACAAATAAGAGCCGTCATGATGGCGGCTCTTTTTGTTTTCAAGCACACTATTGTTTGTTGATTTTTTAATGAAGGGTTTGTGAATATTACAAATATCTGTTGAAATACATAGGAAACTATGTTATAATATATAGGAACCTATACAAAAAACGAGGAGTGTACGATGATGAGAAAAGACAGAGTTGCATTACTGATTAAAAAAACTGCATTGGTGATTGATAAGCTATCGAATCAAGTGCTGGCTCCCTATGACCTGTCCCATACGCAATATAAAATCATGATGATGCTTTACCGCAATCCCGACAGATCGGTTCGTCAGACCGATATTGAGGAAAAATTTTCGCTGACCAATCCTACGGTTACGGGCATTATTCAGAATCTTGAAAAAAAGGGACTCGTGGAGCGTATGCAAAATCCCGAGGATAAAAGAAGCAAGTTGGTGTGTCTCACCGAGCGTGCGTTTTCTGTCAAAGAAGAACTGAATCAGCTTGGCGAATCTCTTGAAAAAAAGGTTACGGAAGGCTTGAGCGAGGACGAGTGTATACATCTCTGTACGTTGCTTACCAAGATGCTGGCAGTACACTGACGGAAGGGAGCGTCTATGCCGAAAGTAAAAATTTCCCCCGGTATGGTTTTTGAGCGGCACGAGAAGAAATACCAATTGACAGAGGATCAGTATTTACGGCTTCGTGAGCGGCTGGATGAATATATGCAGGAGGATAAGTACGGGTTGAGTACTGTTTGCTCGCTGTATTTCGATACAGAGGATTGGCTGCTTGCAAGCCGTTCGATTCAAAAGCCGAAGTACAAAGAAAAATTACGCTTGCGCAGCTATGGAATTCCAAAGGATGATACTGCCGTTTTTCTTGAACTCAAGAAAAAATTAGATGGAGTTACCTATAAACGAAGGGTATCTATGACCTATGCGGAAGCGAAGCGGTACATAAATGACGGAGAACCGCCGGACGGGCAAGGTCAGATATTTGAAGAGATCGATTGGTTTATAAAATTTTACCGACCGTCTCCCGCAATACTCCTGTTTTACAACAGGATCGCTTTATACGGCATCGAGGATAAGGATCTGCGAATCACCTTTGACTCGGATATCCGTTTCAGAACCGATCGTCTCGACTTTACACTTGGAGACGATGGGACGCCCATTATTAAAGCGGCTGAACGCATCATGGAGATCAAAGTGGCGGGAGCCTTCCCGTATTGGCTTTCCCGTATGCTGTCGGAGTTAAAAATATATCCCGCATCATTCTCAAAATACGGTACCGCGTACCGCAATTTGCAAAAGGAGGAGCTTTGCATTGTTAGATAATATTATCACAGAATCAACGAACTTAACTTTAACCACACTTATTTGTCTCGGTGTATCTCTGCTACTCGGCGTTGTGATCGCCCTCGTATATATGTTCCGCAATACATATACCAAAAGTTTTGTCCTGACGCTCGCCTTGCTGCCTGCAATGGTGCAGACGGTCATTCTGCTGGTCAACGGCAACCTCGGCGTAGGTGTGGCGGTCATGGGCGCGTTCAGTCTCGTCCGCTTCCGTTCCGTACCCGGAAGTGCCCGTGAGATCGCTTGTATCTTCTTCTCTATGGCGGTGGGACTTGCCTGCGGTATGGGCTACGTTGTGTATGCGGGAGTCTTTACCCTTATCATCGGCGCGGTCATGATATGTTATAATCTTCTTCGGTTTGGTGACGGTGTCGACACGCGCCGCACGCTGAAGATCGTCATTCCCGAGGACTTGGATTATTCCGAGATCTTTGACGATCTGTTTACCGAATATACCAGAAAGGCAACGCTTGAAAAGGTGCAGACCACCAACCTCGGCAGCCTTTACGAGCTCAAATATACCGTTATTTTGAAGAGCGTCAAAAAGGAAAAAGAAATGCTTGATAAGATCCGTCAAAGAAACGGAAATCTGAATATCACGTGCGGCAGAGTTGCCGCAGGAAAGGATGAACTGTAATGCGAAATATCAATAAAATTGCCAAAATATTTGCTGTTCTGTTGGTGTTTGTTCTTTTACTGACGGGGTGCTCCGATGATAATGGTAACAATCCAACTGGAAGCAATCCCACTAATAGCAATCCGCCATCGAGTGAACCGATCACACCCCCTCCGTCTGCTCCGAGCACTTCCGCACAGAGACCAACTCGCCCCGTTACCACTACTGTAACGCTTGCGGATAACAATATTGTTGTGAACGGTAACGGCGCTTCGGCAAACGGAAACACACTGACCATATCCGCAGACGGTGTCTATGAGATCACGGGTGCACTCTCGGACGGTCAGATCATTATCAATGCACCCGATGTGGCAAAAGTCGAGCTTGTTCTGTCCGGTGTGAATATCACCAATAAGACCAATGCGGCGATCTGGTGCAAAAACTGCGATGACTTTTTAATCTCTCTGACCGAGAATACGCAGAACATCATTACCGACGCTTCGAATTATACCTATGGAGATACCGTGAACCAAGAGCCAAACGCGGCTATTTTCTCAAAAACCGACTTGAACATAGGAGGTACGGGCTGGCTGACGGTCAATGCAAATTTTAATCACGGTATCTACTCCAAGGATGACCTTGTAATCGAAGGCGGCGGCTTTAAGGTAACTTCGGTAGACGATGCGATTCGCGGCAAGGACTCTTTGAATATTCTGAACGGCAGATTTGAAATTAACGCCGGAGGCGACGCTTTTCAGGCGAGCAGTATAGACGGAGCAGAGTTTGGATATTTGCAGATCACGGGCGGAGAGTATGTTATAAAAGCCGCAGGTGACGCGCTGCAAGCCGAGACAGCTCTGGTTATATCGGGAGGCACCTTTGATATTACGACCGAAGGAACCCCTGCGGGAACCTCGGACAGCCAAAAGGGACTCAAAGCGGGAACGCTCCTCTCTGTGACAAACGGTAATTTTACGCTGCATACAAGAGATGACGCCGTTCATTCCAACGTAGACGTTCAAATAGACGGCGGTACGTTTTATATCGAAACAAGGGACGACGGCATCCACGCCGACCGCAATCTTTACATCAACGGCGGAGAGATTAACATTCCCGTCTGCTACGAGGGTTTTGAAGGAACGATCATCGAAGTAAACGGCGGTAAATCCTTCATCAAGGCATCCAACGACGCAATCAGTGCGGCGGCAGGTATGGCTGAGGCAGAAGCGTGGTCGGGCAGAGGCGGAAATCCTTATGTGCAGGCTTGGTTTAACGGTGGTGAGGTAGAGGCAACCGCAAACGGTGACGTTGTGGACTCCAACGGCAATATCTACGTAACGGGCGGTACACTTCGCCTCAGCGCACCTCCTTATCCCGATTACGAGGGCTCACTCCTTTGCAACGGAGACGTGACCATCAGCGGCGGCAATATCGCCGCAGTTGGCTGTATGGGAGTGAACGTATATTGGGATAAACAGCCCGTTCTGTGGTTCTCTCATGTGAATGAAATTTCCGAAGGAAGCACATTGTCCATTCGAGACGCAAGCGGAAAGGTGCTTTTGGAGCTTGCAATGCGCAGTGACGCGGTGCAATCGGTATATACCACACCCGATTTCAAGGTGGGTGAAACCTATTCGCTCTATATCGACGGCGTAAAGAAAATTGATATTACTTTGAAAGACGGAATGAACGCCATCGGTGATGACGGCGGCAAGTTTACGGGCGGTTACAGCCGCGGCAATATGTCATCGTTCAACTGATGAAATGATGAAAGGAGAAAAATACAATGATGAAGCTCGAAAGACTCGGACTCGGCTGTATGGGAATGTCCTGCCGCCGAAACCCCGAAAATTCAATTAAAACCATTCATAAAGCCCTTGATGAGGGCATTACGCTTTTTAATACGGGTGAGTTTTACAACGCAGGGGAAAGCGAAATGATCGTCGGAGAGGCTTTGCGCGGTGTACCGAGAGACAACTATTTTCTGTCGGTCAAATTCGGCGTGCTTCCTCAGCCCGGCGGCGGTATCTACGGACTTGATAATAAGCCGTTTAACATCAAAGGACATCTTGCTTATTCGCTCGCAAGGCTCGGTATGGACTACGTTGACCTGTATCAGCCCGCCCGTCAGGATACCGAAATTCCCGTAGAGGAAGTAGTCGGTGAAATATCCAAGCTTGTAGAAGCAGGCTACGTCCGCCACATCGGTCTTTCGATGATAGATGCCGAAACCCTTCGCCGTGCCTGCAAGGTACATCCCATTCACACCGTAGAGATGTCGTATTCTCTGATTGATAGAGATATTGAAAGGGAATTGATTGCCACCGCAAAAGAACTCGGCGTCAAGGTTCTTGCCTTCGGTACGATCGGTCACGGACTGTTCGCAGATAACGTTCTTGAAAGCATAGATAGCAATCCTCGTTTTGCACGCGGTATGCTCTCACCCGAGCATAGAGAAACCAATTTGCCTATGCTGAAGGCTGTCAAGGCGATTGCCGACGAAAAAGGCATTACCCTTTCTCAGCTTGCGCTTGCGTGGTCTCTCGCAAAATACGACCACGTACAGAGCCTTGTCGGCACGACCAATCCCGAGCATTTACAGAGTGCGATTGATGCTTTGAATATCGAGCTTTCAAAAGAGGATATCGAGCGCATCGAGGCGGCTATCCCCGCAGACAAGATCAACGGCAAAGGAATGAGAAATTTCCGTTTTACAAACGGACAAATGTCTTTGGCTCGATGACAGATAGGAGAACAACATGAGTATAGAAAAACTGATTCCAGAGCAACCACGTCCTACGCCCGAGGAGCAGACAAAGCGCATGGAGCGCGTAGCCTATTTTGAAAAGAACGATTGCCCGACGTTTGCACAGGATGAGCCGTTGGATGCAAAGGCTGTATACGAAGAATTCGTCGAGCATTACGATGTGGCGGCAGAAAAATATTACGAAAAACGCATCGAAATGTTCGGTATAGCAAGCAAAATAGGCCCCGACATTCACGGCAAGCCCTCCATTGAGCTTTCAGACCGTGTCGGCGGTCATTGCTATGCGTTGTATATTTTCCAAAATGATGATTTTTACTGCAAGGTTTCGCTCGGTGATACCGTTGTTTGCAGAGGAAACTTTCTCCGCGCAAGAGAGCCATTCGGCGCGGTGCTCAAAAAGAGCGAGCTTCTTGAAGTTCGCAAGTAAAGGAAGATATGATGATAAGAAGGAAATACATACTGATTGTACTCGTTCTGTCGCTCATGCTCGGTTGTTTTGCAGGTTGTTCTTCGGAAAATGCGAATACCGATACATCTTCGGATACACCGAGTGTCAACGATCCGAAGGATGCGACGGATGCGAAAACCGATGCTGAAAACGGCACGAACGATATAACAGAGAGGAACACGATGTATACAGATAAAAACGGCGATATTGCATACATTCCCAAGGACTTTACGGTTTCCGCTAACGAAGACGAGCAGACTATTTCTACCGGTCTTGTCGTGATAGGCCCCGACGGCAGTGAATTTGTGTGGATTCCCACGACGAAAACACCGCTTGCTGTTCGTGATTTCGGTAGTTACGTTTCGTGGGGTTCATCCTTCAAGGACTACTATGACGAAACCGAGCTGGAACGTTATCAGGAGATGGTAACGAGTACGCAGAAGTACGGCGGCTTCTATATGGGAAGATACGAGGCGAGCTTTGGTGGCGGCGACGCTATCTCGAATTACGTTCCCGCAAGCAAGCGAGGTGCTGAGCCTTGGGTTCGATTCGACCCTGCGGATACGGATGCCGTTTGTGGAAATCTGTACGCCGACAACGAAAGCGTTCAAGGCTTCTTCCCTTGGGGAATCAACTATGATACCACGCTTCAGTGGCTGATCGATTCGGGCAGTAAGACCGAGAAGGAAGTGGCCATTGACAGTACAAGCTGGGGAAATTACAGCGATGACAGCTTTTCACCAAACGCCAATGGCAGTGCCACGGGGGTTTGGGAGGAAGCAAAAGCCAATAATATATACGATCTTTCGGGCAACAATTGGGAATGGACGCAGGAAAGGCATGGCTCGGGCAGCTACGTTATGCGCGGCGGCGGATACAATCTGATGGGCGGTGCGTGTCCCGGCTCGTCCTATCCGGCTGCACTACGCGATCCGCTTCCCGGAAGCGACCGTCATCCCAACGTTACGTTCCGTGTGGCGCTTTACTTGAAATAATATGGCATTTATATCAAAACATTGCGATTATAAAGTTAAACGCATAATGTATTTTATGAATTTATCATTTGTAGGGCAATTGAGGTTTGCTGAACAGAGCAAAAAGACGAGGCTGAGTCAAAGTTTTTTACTAAGCGATTGACTCAACCTCTTTATTTATATATGATGATTCGCTTTTGCGTCCCCAATCACATAGAAGAATTTACATAATTTTCGTCAAAATAAGATTTTGTGATCCCTATAAATTCTTTCAATAATTCATCACCGTTATATGTTCTGTAAAACATTCCATAAGAAAATTTAGGAGCATCCTCCAATGTGACTTTTACAAGGTTGCTTTGACCGTTCAGATAAAGCTCGGGGAGGATTGCGGTGCCTATTCCTGCTTCAGCCAATACCAATGCCGCCTCAGAGGAGGCAGAGAAGTGTACGTCTGTCGGACTCCTTCCTTCCGACAGCTTCCATTGAAGATTCGTAATATCGGGAACTACATTCATCGGATCGCAAAAAATGAGGGGTACGGTTGTCAGATCCTTGATCGACACGCTTTCTTTTTCGGCAAGCTTTGCATCCTTTCTGCAAACGCAAACAATATCGCTTTGTATGAGTTCTTTGAACTTCAGATTTCCCTTTAATTCACAGCCCTCACGAATATCGAAAATGACATCGGCTCTTTCGGTATCGAGCAGGTGGAACAATTGCTCGCGAGGAACGACCAAAAGCCGAGGATGGAAGTTCGTAATCCTGGAATTGAGTTTACTCAGGCAGCCTGTCAAAAGACGCAATTGTACGTGAGTGCTGCATCCGATAGAAAGTGCCTCGATCGGACGTTCGTTTGGGGTTGCAAAGCGCAGCTTTGCCTGTCGGGCAATACCAACCATACTTCTGGCATCAACAATAAACGCTTGTCCTTCCGGAGTGATCTCAACAAGTCGCGTGGAACGGCTGAACAGCTTGACATTCAACTCGTCTTCAAGTGACTTGATTTGATTTGTAATCGTAGGCTGCGAGACCTTTAATTGTTCGGCCGCACGCGCAAAGCTGAGTGTATTGGCAACTGCTAAAAAGCATTCTAATTGAAAGGTATTCATAGATTTTCCTCCGCCACCGTGTTTTGATAATTTGTCTACCTTATTTTTATTATACCACTTGTGTTCTTGAATTGCAATAGATTGATAAGAAAAAGTTATCGACAATAATAATGATTTAACAATAAATTAGCACTCTCCTAATGTTATTGCAAGAAGTATGTTTGATGTGGTTTTTGATTCTGCGTTCACGAATCGCTCTCCGGGCGGTATGATGAATACGGATATCAAGGAAAATGATGAAGGGTATGAGTTGATCATCGACCTCCCCGGCGTAAACCGCGAGGATCTGAGCGCCGAATTGAAGGAAGGACATCTGATCATCAGTGCAACTGTCGGTCAGGTCAAAGACGGTGAGGCTGAAACTACTGACAAGTACCTGCGTCGTGAGCGTTTTGTCGGCTCCTTTAAGCGTAGCTTTTATATTGGAAAGCAGCTCAAGCAGGAGGATATCCGAGCAAAATACGAACAAGGCGTACTTCACCTGTTCATTCCCAAGGTTCCCGCAACTCCGCAGATCGAACAGAAAAATCTGATCCGGATCGAAGGATAACTTCGCACGGTAAATGCGTCCCATAGCACTTTGCCGTGGGGCGCATTTACTGATTTTTATTAAGATAAATAAATTTATCACGTTATAGCTCATTGTTTGAAAAACGATTGATAAAACAATCTTATTAACAATAATAAATACGCAATAATAATTTAGCGCTAACCTATTGATTGTGCTAACGAATTGTGATATAATAATGTCGTTGTTAAAGATGAATGAAGGATATTCGATGATTTATGAATTGTCGGAGCCTTCATTAAATTTTAGAAAAGAGACTAACCACGTTAGCAAAGCGAAAAAAGGAAGGGGAAACAAATGGCATCAGAAAAGCAAGTAGAGATGGTATTGGATCATTTGCAAGCCGTGCATCCTGCTAAATTCTTTAAGACTATAAATGAAGGAAATGCCGGAGTCGGAGCAGTGCTTCGTTATTTGCATAATTCTCCAAAGAACGTAACAGCCGGCAATATCAGCGAATATATGCAGGTCAGTACGGCAAGAGTTGCGGTTCTCTTGAAAAAAATGAATGCGCAGGGTCTTATCGTAAAAGAAAGTGATGCAACCGATGCCCGCCTGACGATCGTGCATATATCCGAAAAAGGTGAGGAGAAGTATCAGCAAGTACGAAGTGAGATATACGGTCAGGTCAGCGAGGTCATTGATAAGATCGGCATGGAAAAAATGATGGAGTTTATTACCATTGCCAATGAGTTCAAAACGACTGTGTCACCACCGAAATTTTAATATTGACAGATCGGACGAAAGTCCGTTTCATTTTACAACAAAATCTAACGGAGTTACCGAAAAACGAAAGGAAGCATTTTTATTATGAATGAAGTCAAAAAGCCCAAGAAGCCAATACTGATTTTTTTATGGAGTTACGCTGGTATTGATCCTGTTGTTCAATCTTATGATCTTTCCTTGGCTCACCGAGCTTCAGATCAAAGAGGTCGATTACGGCACCTTTATGAGCATGACCGAGGAAGGAAATATCGGTCTTGTCCAAATCTCAGAATCCGAAAATCAGATCACGTTTACAGACAAGGAACAGACTCAGGTCTATAAGACTGGTATGGTCGATGATCCCGGACGTACCGAGCGGCTTCATGCTGCCGGAGCGGATTTTCGTGGGGAGATCATCGAACAGCCGTCAATGAGTGGACTTTACACATATTGCCCGTATGGCATCCGGCGCGTCGGGCGCAGAGCTTGCCAATATCATGAATGAAGCGGCTCTCCGCGCGGTGCGAAACGGAAGAAACGCAGCATCACAGGCAGACCTTGAGGAAAGCATAGAAGTGGTAATTGCCGGTTATCAGAAGAAGAATGCGATCATGACCGACAAAGAAAAAATGGTAGTAGCATATCACGAGATCGGTCATGCGCTTGTTGCTGCCAAACAAACGAACTCCGCACCCGTGCAGAAGATTACGATTGTTCCTCGTACCTCCGGAGCGCTCGGATACACGATGCAGGTGGACGAAGGCAATCACTATCTGATGACGAAAGAGGAGATCGAAAATAAGATCGCGACCTATACGGGTGGCAGAGCCGCTGAGGAGATTGCTGTCGGCTCGATCACTACGAGCGCATCCAACGATATCGAGCAGGCAACCAAGCTGGCGCGTGCCATGATCACACGTTACGGTATGAACGACGATTTTGGAATGGTGGCTCTTGAAACCGTGACCAACCAATATCTCGGCGGTGATACCTCTCTTGCTTGCTCCGCTGAAACACAGTCGGAGATCGACCGAAAGGTTATGGAGCTTGTGAAGAAACAGCACGATAAAGCAATTCAGATCTTGACAGATAACCGCCAAAAGCTTGATGAGCTTGCACAGTATCTGTACGAGCACGAGACGATCAACGGTGACGAGTTTATGAGAATTCTGAATGCGTAATCAAAATACAAGCAGATGAACGGTCTGCCGCAAATCTACGAAGGAGTATGAAATATGCTGAAACTACTAAGAAAAATGAGATGGTATGATTGGTGCTATGCGCTGATCTGCATCGCGTTTATCGTTGTGCAGGTGTGGCTTGATATGACCATGCCGGATTATATGAGGGATCTTACCACATTGATTGAAACGCCCGGCAGCGAGATGTCGGAAATCTGGAGAGCCGGTTGTATGATGCTGTTGTGCTCACTGGGAAGTGTAGCGGCGGCTATCGTAACCGCTATCTTCTCGTCGAGAATAGGAAGCGATCTGAGCTTTGCTCTTCGCGGAAGCCTGTTCAAAAAGGTACAGAGCTTTTCGATGGAGGAGATCGGTAAATTTTCCACCGCAAGCCTTATCACGCGATCCACCAATGACATTCAGCAGGTGTTGATGTTCATCGTTATGGGACTTCAGATGCTCATCAAAGCGCCCGTTACCGCCATCTGGGCAATCTGTAAGATAGCAGGTCAGGAATGGCAGTGGTCTCTTGCTACGGCTATCGGTGTCGTTGTTGTGCTTGCTATTGTCGGCATAAGCATTGCCCTTGTTTTACCCAAGGTAAGAAAGATGCAAAAGCTGACCGACGACCTCAACCGCGTTACCCGTGAAAATCTGAACGGCTTGCGTGTTGTAAGAGCATACAATGCCGAAAATTATCAGGAAACCAAATTTGAAAAAACGAACAACGAGCTTGCAGAGACGCAGCTCTTCCAGCAAAGAACGATGGCGTTTATGATGCCCACGATGACGCTGGTTCAGAGCGGTCTGATGCTTGCAGTGTATTGGATTGGCGCATCTCTTATGAGCGGAGCGGCAGACAAAATAGGGCTTTTCGGCAATATGATGGTGTTCAGCCAGTATGGAATTATGATCGTGATGTCGTTTATGATGCTCGCTATGCCATTTATGATGCTGCCGAGAGCTTCTGTTGCGGCAAGGCGTATCAACGAGGTGCTTGACACCGAGCCGACCATTCATAACGGTAAGGCAACCGAAGGCGCAGAGGGCGTTGTCGGTGAAGTGGAATTCAGAAACGTATCCTTCCGTTACCCCGATGCTGAGGCAGATGTGATACATGATATTTCTTTCACGGCGAAGAAAGGCGAAACGATTGCCTTTATCGGCTCTACCGGTTGTGGTAAGAGTACGGTGATCAACCTTGTCCCTCGTTTCTATGACGTGACCGAGGGAGAGGTGCTTGTGGACGGTATTAACGTCAAGGAATACGACGAGCACGCGCTTCGCAATAAAATCGCTTACGTTTCGCAAAAGGCAACGCTCTTTTCGGGAACGATTGCTTCCAATGTTGCTTACGGTGACAACGGTCAGGCAAAAGCCACCGAGGCGGATATTGCAGACGCAATTGAAACCGCACAGGCAAAAGATTTCGTTGAAGGACTTTCCGAAAAATATAATGGCTATGTCGCACAGGGCGGTACCAACTTCTCGGGCGGTCAGAAGCAGCGCTTGTCCATTGCCCGTGCTGTTGCAAGAAAGGCAGAGATACTTATCTTCGATGATTCCTTCTCGGCACTCGACTATAAGACAGACCGCGTTCTTCGTAAGACACTCGATAAGAAGTGCGGCGACGCAACGAGACTGATCGTGGCACAGCGTATCGGAACGATCAGGGATGCCGATAAGATCATCGTTCTGGACGAGGGACGCATGGTTGGTATCGGTAAGCACGACGAGCTGATGCAAAGCTGCGAGGTCTACCGGCAAATCGCACTTTCACAGCTTTCAAAGGAGGAGTTGGCGTAATGGAAAAGAAAGAATATGAATTCGGTCAGGCACAGCAAAGATCTATGCGCCGCGGTCCGGGCGGTCCCGGAGGACCCGGTGGAAGAATGGGCGGAGGTGAGAAGCCCAAGGATCTGATCGGTACTTGGAAAAAGCTGATCGGATATTGCAAAAAATATATTGCATTTATCGTAATTGCGCTTATCTGTGCGATCGGAGGAACGGTACTGACACTGCTCGGTCCCGATAAGCTGTCGGATATCACAAAGCATATACAGGCGGGACTCTTTACGGGAAACGTCGATCTTGACGCGATATTTACAATTGCTATTACGCTTGTCTGCTTCTATGCGGCAAGCTGGCTCCTCTCGGCGCTCCAAAGCTGGATCATGGCGACCGTCACGCAGAAGGTATCCAAATCCATGCGTGGGGATATTTCCCATAAGATAAACAGACTTCCCATGTGGTATTACAACCGCACCACCACGGGCGACGTGCTCTCCCGTGTGACCAACGACGTGGATACCATAGGACAATCGCTCAACCAAAGCGTAGGAACACTGATTACTCAGATCGTGCTGTTCTTCGGTAGCCTTATCATGATGCTCATAACCAACTGGATCATGGCGCTGACAGCCGTGGCGGCAACCTTTATCGGACTTTTCCTTATGATGGCAATTATGAGAAAAAGCCAGAAATACTTTACCCGCCAGCAGCGTGACCTTGGCGCACTCAACGGACACGTGGAGGAGATCTACGCAGGTCACACTGTTGTTAAGGCATATAACGGCGAAGCGCAGGCAGAGGCGGAGTTTGACAGACTCAACGGCAGTCTGCGCAGCAGCGGCTTTAAGGCGCATTGCCTTTCGGGACTTATGATGCCGCTGATGACCTTTATCGGTAACTTTGCATACGTTGCGGTTTGCATCGTCGGCGGTACGCTGGCAATCAATGGCGACATAGGCATTGAGGTCATCGTTGCGTTCATGCTCTACGTCCGTTACTTCACACAGCCTCTCTCTCAGGTATCGCAGGCTATGCAGTCGCTTCAATCTGCGGCGGCAGCGGGCGAGCGTGTATTTGAATTTCTTGAGGCAGAGGAGATGGAGGACGAAAGCAAAAAGACGAAGTGCCTTGAAAACGTCAAGGGCTCTGTCGAGTTCAGCCACGTTAAGTTTGGCTATGAGGATTCCGACAAGACCATCATCCACGATTTTTCAGCCGTTGCCAAGCCCGGTCAGAAGATTGCTATCGTAGGACCTACGGGAGCAGGCAAGACAACGATGGTCAACCTACTCATGCGCTTTCACGAGATTCAGGGCGGAGAGATTAAAATTGACGGCGTCTCTACAAAGGACGTCAAGAGAGAGGACGTTCACGACCAATTCTGTATGGTATTGCAGGATACTTGGCTGTTTGAGGGCACGGTCAGAGAAAACCTCGTTTATTCTACACAGGGCGTCTCCGACGAAAAGATTAGGGAGGCTTGCAAGGCAGTAGGTCTCGACCATTTCATCAGAACTCTGCCCAATGGCTACGACACGGTACTCACCGATCAGGTCAATCTGTCGCAGGGACAGAAGCAGCAGCTCACCATTGCCCGTGCTATGATTGCAGATAAACCTATGCTGATACTTGACGAGGCGACAAGCTCGGTCGATACGAGGACCGAGCTTCAGATCCAGAATGCTATGGATCAGCTGATGCACGGACGCACGTCCTTTGTCATCGCACACAGACTTTCTACCATCAAAAACTCCGATCTCATTCTCGTGATGAAGGACGGAGATATCATCGAAAGCGGAAACCACGAGGAGCTGCTTGCAAAGGGTGGCTTCTATGCGGAGCTTTACAACAGCCAGTTTGAGCAGGCAACGGCGTAAGGAGGACGTTATGAGTTTTAAGTATATCACCATTGAACGCGAATATGGCAGTGGCGGCACGAAAATTGCCCGTCGTCTTGCCGAAGAATGCGGAATATCTTGCTACGGTGAGGAGATCTTTGAGGCTGTATCAAGAAAGTTAGATATTTCCGTCGAGCAGATACAAAAATATGAGGAAACGGTCAGCAACAGCTTTCTGTATACGGTATTTATGATGAGCAGAGCGCAGGAAGGCAACGCCGATATGCTCTCAAAGGAAGGTCATATCTTCGTTGCCGAGCAGCAGGAGATAAAGAATTTCGCCGCATCGGGTTCCGCCGTATTTATCGGGCACTGTGCATCCGAAGCATTGAAGGATCGAAAGGTCGTAAAGGTCTTTATCCGTTGCTCTGACAGCAAAGAGAAAGCAAAGCGGATTACCGAGGATTACGGCATCGAGCTTAAGCAGGTGGAAAGCACCCGCAACCGTTTTGACAGCAAGCGGGCGAAATATTATTACGCGAACACCACACAGAAGTGGGATGATCTCAAAAACTACGATATTGTGTTGGATTCCGCAAAGCTCGGTATCGACGGATGCGTTGATGTCTTGAAGGGCATTTTACAGAATGGCAACTAATCAAGAAAGCATTAACTCTATATAAAAGCTTCGACACAATTTCAAACGAAAATCTTGCAAAGGAGGAAAACATATTGAGTAGGAATATGACACTCGGTATTGACATTGGTTCAACCACGGCAAAGCTTGTGCTGATGGATGGGGACCAAGTTCTGTACCATAAATATCTAAGGCATCTTTCAAAAGCAAGAGAAACCGTGCTTGAAATGATCGAAGAGATGCGAAAAGAATACAATATTTCACAGGCAAAGGTCACCGTATCGGGTTCTGCCGGAATGGGTTTGGCTGAAAAAGCGGAATTGCCCTTTGTTCAAGAGGTTTACGCCACGGGCGAGGTCGTGGAGCGAATGGCTCCCGATACCGGCGTGGTCATCGAGCTTGGCGGAGAGGATGCAAAGGTCATCTTTTTTGCAGGTGGCGTGGACGAGCGTATGAATGGCTCCTGTGCGGGCGGTACGGGAGCGTTCATTGACCAAATGGCGGTACTGCTGGATATGACCGTGGATGAAATGGATACGGCAAGTCTTTCGGCAACCCGTATCTATCCAATCGCGTCCCGTTGCGGTGTGTTTGCCAAGACCGACATACAACCGCTTCTCAATCAGGGGGCAAGCAAGGCGGACGTGGCGGCAAGCATCTATCAGGCGGTGGTCAATCAGACCATCACGGGTCTTATTCAAGGGCGAAAGATTGAAGGAAAGGTCATGTTCCTCGGCGGCCCGCTTTACTACTGTCACGGACTTCAAAAGCGTTTTTATGAAACGCTGAAGCTAACGAAGGATACCGCTATCTTTCCCGAATACGCGCTTTATGCCGTAGCAATGGGCGCGGCGATGGCTGCAAAGAACACAGAACCGATTTCTATGGATAGGCTTGTGGCTAAAATTGGCTCCGAAGCGGGTTATGATAATAGGCAGGACGACCGCCTTTCGCCTCTGTTTGTCAGCGAGATGGAATATAACGCCTTTCTCGCCCGTCATGCAAAGGCAACCGTTCCAAGCCGTGACATTGGCTCTTATACAGGCAAAGCGTGGCTCGGTATTGACAGCGGCAGTACCACGACGAAGCTCGTGCTGATCGCTGAGGATAGATCAATTCTTTACTCTTATTATAGCTCCAATAAGGGAAATCCCGTCGAGCTTATCAAGGAGCAGCTTGAGGAAATCTATCGTCTTTGCGGAGATCGCATTACCATCGCGGGAAGCTCGGTAACGGGCTACGGTGAGGAGCTTGTCAAGCACGCTTTTCATATTGACGAGGGCGTAGTGGAAACTATTGCGCACTATACGGCGGCAAGGCATTTTCAGCCGAACGTGGATTTTATTCTCGACATCGGCGGTCAGGATATCAAGTGCTTCCGCATCCGAAACGGAGCAATCGACAGCATTATGCTCAACGAGGCGTGCTCCTCGGGCTGCGGCTCATTCATCGAAACTTTTGCAAAGGCTATGGGGTATGACGTTGCGGACTTTGCACAGCTCGGTATCTTTGCACAGGCTCCCGTTAATCTCGGCTCGCGCTGTACCGTATTTATGAATTCCTCAGTCAAGCAGTCACAGAAGGACGGCGCGACGGTTGAGGATATTTCGGCGGGGCTTTCTATCAGCGTTGTGAAGAATGCGCTTTATAAGGTCATTCGCGCCGCCTCGCCCAAGGAGTTAGGCGAGCATATTGTCGTACAGGGCGGTACCTTTTATAACGATGCGGTTCTTCGTGCCTTTGAGCAGGAGATCGGCTCGACTGTGATTCGCCCGTCCATTGCGGGACTTATGGGCGCATACGGTGCGGCGCTTCACGTTATGCAGTGTGAAAACAGCACTATATTGACCGAGGACGAGCTGAAAGGCTTTAAGCACGATTCTTCCACCGCTGTTTGCAAGGGTTGCTCAAACCACTGTCATCTAACCGTCAATCGTTTTGCCGACGGAAAGCGTTATATATCGGGCAATCAATGCTCCAAGGGCTTGGGGATAGAAAATAGCGAGGAGCTACCTAATCTTCACGCATGGAAGCGCGATTTCCTGAATTCATTAAAGCCTGTTTCGGGCAATAGGGGGAAGCTCGGTATTCCTATGGCGCTCTCTACCTATGAATTGGCTCCGCTGTGGCACGCTCTCTTTACGTCACTTGGCTTTGGGGTTCATTTCTCAAAACAATCAAACCGTGCTACATATGAAAAAGGACAGTTTACCATTCCTTCGGATACCGCTTGCTATCCCGCCAAAATTATGCACGGACATATGCTGGAGCTGATCGATGCCGGAATAGACACCTTGTTCTATCCGGGACTTACGTATAATGTGGACGAGCACGTATCGGACAATCATTATAACTGTCCTGTTGTGGCGTATTATGCCGAGCTGCTCAACGGCAATATGGAGGAGCTGAAAAATGTACGCTTCTTATATCCATATCTGTCTCTTGATTCGGAAGAAAGTCTTGTACGCACTCTGTATCCCTATTTACACGAGCTTGACCATACTATCGGCAAGAAGGAACTGGAAAAAGCAGTAGCCGCCGGATTTGCTGCATACGAGACGTATAAGACAGAACTGAGGCAAGAGGGCGAAAAAGCCCTTGCTTATGCAAGAAGCCACGGTAAGCGGATCATGATACTTGCGGGCAGACCTTATCATATTGATCCCGAGATCGGTCACGGTATTGATAAACTTGCCTCAAATCTCGGCTTTGTTGTCGTCAGCGAGGACGCTGTTTGTCACCTCGCGCCGACACAGTACGTTAAGGTGTTGGATCAGTGGACGTTCCACGCGCGCCTGTACCGTGCCGCCGCTTACGCCGCCGAGCATGAGGACACCGAACTTGTACAACTCGTTTCCTTCGGATGCGGTGTGGATGCGATTACCACCGACGAGGTGCGGTCAATACTTGAAAAGAAAAACAAGTATTATACGCAAATTAAAATCGACGAGATCACAAATCTCGGTGCTGTTCGTATCAGGCTTCGCAGTTTGCTTGGAGCGCTTGACGAAAGGAGAAAGTAAAAAGTATGCAGGACAAAAACTATATCCCGTTTACCGAAGAAATGAAACGGGATTATACGATTCTTATTCCCAATATGCTACCCATGCACTTTAAGTTGATCTCCAAAATCATGCAGTCCTACGGCTTAAAGACCGAGTTGCTTGAAACGACAGGTCCGCACATTGCCGAAACGGGACTTAAATATACTCACAACGACACCTGCTATCCTGCGGCTGTCGTTATCGGACAGTTTATCGATGCGTTGCAATCGGGCAAATACGATCTCAATAAGACCGCGCTGATTATGTTCCAGACCGGTGGCGGTTGCCGAGCGTCAAATTATTTGCCTTTGATTCGAAAAGCAATCGCAAGAGCAGGCTTTGGACATATTCCCGTTATCTCCTTCAGTTTTTCGGGGCTTGAAAAGCATCCCGGATTTAAACTCTCTGTACCTATGGTTCTAAAGATGGCATACGCCGTGCTTTATGGGGATATTATTATGAACCTCGTCAATCAGGTGCGTCCATATGAAAAGGAGAGCGGGGCAGCGCAAAAGTTGGCTGATGAATGGATTGACAGACTTGGTGGCGAACTTGGTGTTGGCGGGCGATTACGTTATAAAAACGTCCGAAAGAATTATGAAAAGATAGCCGCAGCCTTTGCCGAAATTCCTGTGAAAAATCGCGAGGCGGTTAAGGTCGGAATCGTCGGAGAGATCTTTGTCAAATATTCACCTCTTGCCAATAACGATCTTGAACGTTTTCTGATACGCGAAGGTGCCGAGCCTGTTGTGCCGGGATTGTTTGACTTTATTCTGTTCTTCTTCTATAACGAGATATTGGAGTACAAGCTTTATCGCCGTCACAGAAATAGGTATTTGATTTGCTCTGTGGCATACCCGATATTGTGTCGAATGAAGGAGCATATGTCGGATAGCTTGACGAAATACGGCTTTGACGGAATGACTCCTTTCAAGGATATCGTTCGTATGGCAGACGGAGTTATACATCACGCTGTTAAAATGGGAGAAGGATGGCTTCTCACGGCGGAAATGATCGAGCTTGCTCACTCGGGCTGTGATAACATCGTTTGCACACAGCCGTTCGGGTGTCTCCCCAATCATATTTGCGGGAAAGGTATGATGAAGCCCATCAAGGAGATCTGCCCGAACGCAAATATTGTAGCCATCGACTACGATGCAGGCGCGAGCCGCGTAAATCAGGAAAACAGACTCAAGCTGATGCTGGCAAATGCAAAAAAGAAAAAAGGATCGAGAGAGGATTCCGAGGAAGATACTCAACATACAGAAGAAGCCGAAAAGATTGCGGTAACGGTATAGGTACAGTTATGAACAAAACAAAGCGCAAAATATCAAAAACCTCCCATATGCACTATATAAAGCTGATCGCCCGCTCCGTCCTGTTTGCCGCGGCGCTGGTTCTCTATATCGTCAACCGTGTGAAAGGTACGGGCGAGCTGTTCGGTGGCTACGAAAAGATTCCGTGGCTCCTTATGGTCATATGGATTATTTATGCGGTGGAGATGTTATTGCGCTTTTTTCCGTCAAGGATTGAAAGCCCGGGATGCCAAAAGCAGTTTGCAAAGAATTATCAGCCGACGGGAGAAGAGAAGCCTCATCTGCAATCGTGGAAGCGTACCTTTGCCGTGGCGGCAGTATGGTTTGCTCTGAATGCTGTCTTCGGACTTCTTTATTATACCAAGATTATTGACGCGGGTATCCTCGTTCTGATCAGTCTTGCTTACGGCGTCGGCGATATGATATGTATTCTGTTCTTCTGCCCGTTCCAGACATGGTTTATGAAGAACCGGTGCTGTACCGATTGCCGTATCTATAACTGGGATTTTGCCATGATGTTTACGCCGTATGTGTTCATTCCCAATGTTTACACGTGGTCGCTTCTCGGATTATCGTTATTGCTGCTTTTTCGTTGGGAGTTCACTTTGCGCCGTCATCCCGAACGCTTTGCGGAAAATACGAACGCTTGTATTTCGTGCAAAAACTGTAATGAAAGGCTGTGTTCTCATAAAAAGCAGCTACAAGGATTTATTCAAAAAAATAAAGAACGGTTGCGATTAAAAGGTAACGAAATAATAGGAACTGCCAGAGAAAGCATCGACAAAACAATACAAACACACAAAAAGAAACCGAGAAAATAATGGTTTTGTCCTTAATTTTCAAATACACTGTGAACTATCACAATTCTGTAACATTGGTATGATATAATTGATTTGTTAGATTTATATATGATTGAAAATTCAAATGTAATTTAAGAAAAAGTACGCAAATGGTATAAGGCGAGGTGAAAAAGTGGAACATTATATTACTTTTGAAAATGTAATTAAAACATACGGTAGCGGGAATGCGCAGATCAATGCGTTGGATGGCGTGAGCTTTGCGATCAACAAGGGGGAATTTTGTGTACTGCTCGGTTCATCGGGCGCAGGCAAAACGACACTCCTCAATATGCTCGGCGGTATGGATACCATCACAAGCGGAAAGATCGAATTTGACGGCAAGGATGTATCCAAGCTCACAAAGCACGAGCTTGTGGAATACCGTCGTCACGACGTTGGCTTTGTGTTTCAGTTTTATAATCTTATTCCCAATCTGACCGCGCTTGAAAACGTGGAGATCGCGGCGCAGCTCTGCAAGAATCCGATTCCCGCCGAGGAAGCGCTCCGCATGGTCGGACTTTCGGAACGGGCAGGGAACTTTCCCGCACAGCTTTCGGGCGGTGAACAGCAAAGAGTAGCGATTGCCCGTGCGCTTGCCAAAAATCCCCGTCTGCTTTTGTGCGACGAGCCCACGGGAGCGCTTGACTATGTGACAGGAAAAGCAGTATTGAAGCTGCTCTATGACCTCAGCCGTGAAAAGGGAACAACGGTCATCATTATCACACATAACCAAGCCATTGCCCCGATGGCAGATCGCATTATAAAAATCAAGAGCGGTCAGATACGCTCCAACGAGGTCAACGAGCATGTCATTCCGATAGACGAGATCGAGTGGTGAGCGTATGAGAGCAATACTAAAAATGACGTGGCGTTCCGTCAAGACCTTTTTCGGACGCTATATGGCGATTCTTCTGATCGTCGCCATCAGCGTTGGTTTTTTCGCGGGACTAAAAAACACCACCGATTCCATGCTGAACACGGGTGAGATCTATTATAGTGAGCAGAATTTCTATGATTATCGGCTTTTCTCTACGCTTGGCTTTACCGAGGACGATGTGGCATCCTTTGCCGAGCTTGACGGTGTTGAATTTGCCGAAGGCGCGAAAAGTACAAACGTCCTCATAAATCACGAGGGGAGCGCAAAGGCGTTCACGCTGCTTTCCGTGACACATAAGGTCAATCTACCTTCCTTGGTTGCGGGACGGATGCCGACGGCGGCAAACGAATGTCTGGCTGATGCCAAGCGTTTTGACGAGGATGATATCGGAACGACGCTCACTATGTCCGATGAAAATGACGAATCGGTTGACGAACAGCTTGACGGAACCGAATTTGTCATCGTCGGTCTTGCGGAATCTCCTCTGTATATCGGCATTGATCGCGGCACGACCAATATCGGCAACGGTTCGGTATATGCCTTCCTCTATCTTCCCGAGGAAACCTTTCTCACCGATGCCTATACCGAGATCAATCTGACGCTGACCGAAAAAGCCGAGCTTTACAGCGACGAATACGATGCTCTGATCCGTGACAACAAATCAAATGTAACTGCTTTTTGCAAAGAGCTTGCGACCGGCCGCTACAACTCCTTGGTTGAGGAAAGCGGTGTAACCGATGAGGTCGCCGCCATGTACGGCTATGAAAGCGCCGCCGCGCTTCTTGAAGCACAGTTTGGTCTGTTCAAGCCCGATACCTATGTGCTGACACGCAACGAAAACGCGGGCTACGTCAGCTTTGAAAATGATACCGCCATTGTCGGCGGTGTTGCGAATATTTTCCCAATCTTCTTCATTGTGATTGCTCTGCTTGTTTGTAGCACAACCATGACGCGAATGGTGGATGAGGAGCGCACACAGATCGGTACACTCAAGGCAATGGGCTTCGGTAACGGAAGGATCATGGCAAAATATCTGCTTTATGCGGGCAGTGCCACTGTAATCGGCTGGGCAGTTGGTTTCTTCCTATGTACGTGGGGACTGCCGCAGATCTTTTGGATCGCTTACGGCGCGTTGTATGAATTTGCTCCTATGCCGTATCTGTTCAGTCCCGCCCTCGCTATAATTACATTGATCGTATCCCTTGTGGCGATACTTGGTGCGACCTTCCTCTCCTGCCGCAAGGAGCTTGTCAGCGTTCCCGCACAGCTCATTCGACCGAGAGCAACAAAGAGCGGCAAACGTACCGTGCTTGAAAGAACCGTGCCATTTTGGAACAAGCTTCCTTTCTTGCAGAAGATTATATTCCGCAATATGTTCCGTTACAAGCGCAGACTGTTTATGATGCTGGTTGGTATCGGTTGTTGCGCAGGCTTGGTGGTCACGGCCTTCGGTGTTCGTGATTCTATGATTAACATCGGTGCTTTGCAGTATGAAGAAATACAGAAATACGATATAGAGGCATCTTTTGAGGACGGAACCGAGGATGCTGTTCGTGCTGAACTTGATGGAATTGAAGATATTACCGAGTATATGACAGTATCCTCGCATAGAGTCGATCTGCACGGCACGAGCACAATGAATTCGGTTACTCTGTTAAGTTTTGCCGATACCGAGCAGCACGATGATTTCTGGACTTTGGCGAAGGACGGGAAAGCGCTCGCTATGCCCAAAAAGGGGGAAGCAATCATCAACACCAAAATTGCAGAGAAGCTGGAGCTGTCTGTTGGTGATACCTTTGAGATTCAGAACTCCGATATGCAGACCTGCGAGGTTAAGGTCAGCGGGATATTTGACAACTATATCTACAACTACATGGTGATCGACGATGCGACCTACACGGATGCCTTCGGAGAATGGACGGCAAATACCGCATTGATCTCAACGGAGGGAGATAGCGAGCAAATGGCGCAGACCTTGACCGATATGGAGGTCATCACAAGCGTCTTACAGCTTTCCGCCAATAAAGAAACAGTAGACAGTGCACTGTCTTGTCTTAATTATATCATTTGGCTTGTGGTCGGATTTGCGGGAGCATTGGCATTCATCGTAATATTCAATTTAACCAATATCAACATTGCAGAGCGAAGCCGCGAGATCGCCACCGTGCAGGTGCTCGGATTTTACCCAAAGGAGACCAACAGCTACGTGTTGCGGGAAAATCTGATCCTTTCGGTAATCGCGAGCGTCATCGGCTTGCCTCTCGGAACGCTCTTTCATCGAGTTGTGATGAGTATGATCATCGTAGATTCGTTTGCCTTCGATGTTCACGTAACAACTATAAGCTACGTGCTGTCTCTGATCTGTACGGTTTTGTTTGCCGTGATCGTCAATCTATTTATGCGCAGACAGATCAAAAAGATCAAAATGGCAGAATCCTTGAAGGCGGTTGAATAATCAGTATACTGTATATGAAAAGAGGAATGAGATTGGCAGAATTGCTATCTCATTCCTCTTTTGTTGCAGAACGAAGCCCACGCGGATATATAAACGGGTGGATAATTATTGTTTTAATATGCCTTTAGTATGTTTCTTGCAACACGTGCGCATCTTCCAAGATATCAGAAAAGGGAAAGCAAGACCCCGACATACAAACAAACGTATGGTGGATCGAATGGTGGCTTGTATCGAGATATGTCAAGTGATTCTGAGCATTTGAATGATTTTGAGCTTCACTATTTTCCTGCGGCGACCTGGGCGGTGTTTGTTGCCAAAGGAAGTTCGCGCGTTGATGCAAAGCAAAAGACGTTCGATCAGATCACAAAAGAGTGGTTTCCGCAAACGAATTATAGACTGGATAACACATATTCGGTTATGATTTCTTACCAAACGCCTGTAAATCAGGATAACGATAATGACCTTGGAATTTTCTGGGTCCCGATAGTAGAAGCGTAGTTTTTTGACTACTTGGAAGATAATATTCTATCTTGTAAGCAAAGGTTCGAAATTGTTGGGGCAACTCATTTTCATAGGTCAAAAATGCAACCTATGCCAAGAAGCCTTGTTTTACAAGGCTTTTTAATCATAGCTCTGAGTAGGGGAAGGCATTTATACCCAGTCTCATGTTTTGGCGTTCTATTTGTCTACATCATAATCAAAATAGAGATGAATTTTCAAGTTAAATGCTCTCACAACATAATTCCTGCTCTCGCACGAATATTTTGAGTGGCAAATTGTTTTTCGATATATGTGTTATACAGCTTTTATAGAACATTTAATGTGAGATTTGCACAATAATTATTATTGATATTTGTACAATTCCGAGAAATGTTTTACAATATGTTGACGAATTTGCGATTTTATGCTACTATAATTGTGCTTCTCTAACCAAACAAAAATAATACGATTTTTTATCAAAGACTTCAACGGAACAGTCACAAACTCGCATTCTGACAAATCGGAGGTGCAAAAAGATCTATGAAAGCAAAGCGATCCCCAAACGCTTTCACACTTCTTGAGCTTATAATTATAATCGCGGTGATCTCGATACTTGCGGCGGTTTTGATTCCTACATTTGTAAATATATTGCAAAAGACGCAGAACAGCGTCGATTCTCAAATGATACAGTCGATGAATGATGTTGTCGCGGCATACGGAAAAGCAATAGGAGCCCCCTTAGCTCAAGAAGATGTAAAGAAGGTTCTTGCTGAGTACGGATATGATGATCTTATACTGAAGGATCGGGAAAATATATATTATTGGGACGATACGGAGCAACTTGTTTTAGCTTGGAATATATCGGAGCATAAGCTGATATGTCCGACTGAATTTTATGAAAAATATGCGGATCTTGAAGCGCCGCCCGTAAATTGGACGGATCTCGGTGCCGTTTTATCCGAAAGTCTTGAAGGCTCTGGAAGTTCGGAAAGCTCTGAAATCCCCGAAATTCCTGAGAGTGGAGAAAGCGATGAAAGTGATACTGAGAATGAAACGGGTAAGGTAGATAAGATAGATATTATTGAGATACCGATAGATGAAGGTAAGAATAACGGAGAAGCACTACTTAAGGCGATACAAAATGCAGAAGCTGGGACTTGCTTAAAGATTCGAGAATCTGTTACGATAAATGTTGATGCGGAAAAGTTCAATGAAGCACTGAAGGATGATCGGGGAGACGGAAGAAATATTATCTTAGATCTTAACGGAAGCTCTATTGTCGTAACTGACGAGAGTGGTGTTATCGTTCCGAAAAATGGCTCCCTGATACTTATGAACGGAAAAATAAATATATTATCAGATATTGTAGATGAAAGCGGCTTGCATGCGATATCGGTAGATGAGAATGCTGAACTTTCGCTCATCAATATGAAGCTGAATTCCAAAGGTGGAGGTATTGCTTTAGCCGGAGGGGCGCATAAGCTTGTGATCGATGAATGTGAGATCGAGAGCGAGTCGATCGGAGTTAGTACGTACAGCGATGGAGCCTCGCGGACGAATATATCGATTTCCGATTCTAAGATCAGCGGAGATACTGCTGTATGTATCAGTTTGAAGTCCGATGTTAAAATAAGCAAGTCGGAGTTAACGGGTCAAAGTCAAGGAGCCGTTTTTAAAAACGGCACAGTCGAGATCGAAGACTCGGTCATTAAAGCCGCAGGAGCTGTCGAAGATGTATATACTTGTTTCGATTTCTATTTTCCGTCGTTCTACAAAGACGGAAAATGGATGGCAGGAAATGCTGTTCCTGCCGCGGCTCTGGTAGTCGGCAATTATCAAAATGATGAAAGCGGAACTGAAACAAACGTTGATGTTAAGCTTTCAAACGTAAAGCTTGAAAGCTCAAGTCCCACAGATATACCGAGCATACTTCTGGCGGCACTAAGTGCTTCGATGAAGGTGAAAGTCGAGTACGATTCGTCAAGCAATGTAGATCCAAGCTGCGTGATCGTCTACGGAAGCGGCTGTCCATCGGATGGCGATGTAATAACCATAGAACACGAAGGCACGATGACAGTAAACGGCAGGTCGGCAAGGCTCGAAGGGGATAAGACCGTGATCGGATAGTACGTTATTGACGCGCTGTGATGGAAACAATATGTGATGTTGCTTTTAAGCGATCGAATCTTTTTTGCCAAAGCGAGTCGGATAAAGCCTCGCTTTGATGGGATTCGATCGCTTTTTTGTACCTTTCGCACTTTTCGGATTTGCGCCCGTTGAGGTATCTCAACGGAAACGGCTCCGAATTCAAGAAAAAGAATATTTCAAAGAAATATAGACAAAAACAGATCGTTATGTTATAATTACATTAGTGAAAAATGCGCGGCGTATAATAAGCGAATGACAATGGGGGATAGGTTATGCAATATTATCTTGCGATCGATATCGGAGCATCCTCGGGGCGGCATATTTTAGCGCATATGCAGGACGGAAGGATGATAACAGAAGAGATATACCGCTTTGAAAACCGTGCCGAAGAGATCGTGGGATCAGATGGTGCACTCCATTTGATCTGGCGGCACGAGAGGCTGTTTCAAGAGATATTGAACGGGCTGAAAAAGGCGGGGGAGATCGGCAAGATACCGTCATCCGTGGGAATCGACACGTGGGGCGTGGATTACGCGCTTCTTGATGCCGATGATCGGGAGATCGGAGCCGTCTGCTGTTATCGTGACTCTCGCACCGATAAAGCGATTCCGTTGGTACACGAGATTTTGCCTTTTGAACAATTGTACGGAAAAACAGGTATTCAGTTCGCCACATTTAACACTGTCTATCAGCTTTATGACGATAAGTTATCGGGTAGAATGTCAAATGCAGAGACGATGCTGATGCTTCCTGATTATTTTAACTTCCGCTTGACCGGTGTAAAAAAGCAGGAGTACACCAATGCTACCACAACGGGTTTGGTCAATGCAAAAACGCATTGTTGGGATGATGAGATCATTGAAAAGCTCGGTTTTAAGAGGGAATTGTTCAGCACGCTTTCGGAGCCGGGGGATACAGTCGGATCCTTCAGCGATGAGATAGCAAGTATCGTCGGTTATCGTGCCAAAGTGGTCTTGCCGGCAACGCACGATACCGCAAGCGCCGTTCTTGCCGCACCGCTCGAGGGGCGCACGCCATATATATCAAGCGGAACCTGGTCGCTTTTGGGGGTGGAACAGCCATTTGCACACACGAGTGACGATGCACGCAAGGCAGGCTACTCAAACGAGGGCAGTATAAACGGAGATTTCCGCTTGCAGATAAATATTATGGGGCTTTGGATGATACAGCAGGTGCGTCACGAGCTTGAGGATCGCTATTCATTCACGCAGCTTGCCTCGTTGGCTCGAGAAAATACCGTCCCGTACGATATCAACGTAAACGAGCAAAAATTTTTGGCACCGAAAAGTATGATCGCCGCGATCAACGAAAGCGTCGGAAGAGAACTTTCGGTCGGCGAGATGGCGTATGTGATATACCGTAATTTGGCTAAATATTACGGCGTGGCTTTGCGAGCATTGGAAGCTGTGACCGGCGAAACTTACAGTACCTTAAATATTATCGGCGGCGGCAGTAAGAATGAATTTCTTAACGAGCTTACTGCCGAATTTACCGGGAAAAAGATCATAACGGGTCCCGCTGAGGGCACTGCGATCGGAAATTTGATGATGCAGATGATCGCCGCAGGCGAGCTCGCCAATCTTAAAGAAGGCAGACAGACAGTGAAACGCTCTTTTGATATAGTCCAAATTTGAGTTACATATATTAGAATACGGAAATAATAAAACGGATCAAGGAGAAGAGTATGTCAAGATACGAAGAAGCAAAAAATATGTATGCCGTATACGGTGTGGATACCGAAGCGGTTTTGGAAAGATTGAGTAAGATCCCCGTCAGTGTTCACTGCTGGCAGGGTGACGATGTTATCGGCTTTGATGGCAGTGACTCGCTCTCAGGCGGAATTCAGACGACGGGAAATTATCCCGGCAGGGCGAGAACCCCGGAAGAGCTCTTCGCGGATGCAACTCGTGCATTTTCTCTGATGCCCGGTAAAAAGCGCATCAATGTACACGCCTGCTATGCGATCTTGGGAGAGGATAAGGGCAAGGTCGATCGCAATCGATATACTTATAAATATTTTGAACCTTGGGTAAAATGGGCAAAAGAGAACGGCTTGGACGGAGTGGATTTTAACCCGACATTTTTTGCTCATCCGATGATGAAAGATGGGCTCTCGCTTTCATCTCCGGATGAGGAGATACGTCAATTTTGGGTCCGCCACGGCAAAGCGTGCCTTGATATCGCCGCTGAAATGGGCAAGGCGATGGGAAGCCCATGCCTTGTGAATATTTGGATCCCCGACGGTTACAAGGACACTCCGACCGACAGGCTGTCGCCGCGTCTGCGCCTGAAGAGATCTTTGGATGAAATGCTGGAAGGATACGACAGAAAGTGGGTGATCCCTGCGGTAGAAAGTAAGGTCTTTGGGATAGGTCTTGAAAGCTATACGGTCGGAAGCAATGAATTTTATCAGAACTACGCCGCTTCGAGAAATATTTGTTGCTTGCTGGACACGGGGCACTACCATCCGACCGAGGTCGTTTCCGATAAGCTGCCATCCTTGCTTGCCTTCTATGATAAGGTGGCTCTGCACGTTTCCCGTCCGGTAAGATGGGATAGCGATCACGTGATCGTTGTGGATGATGAACTCAAGGAGCTTGCAAAAGAGATCATACGAAATGAAGCCGATAATAAGGTATTGATCGGACTCGATTTTTTTGACGCAAGTATAAACCGTCTTTGTGCTTGGGTCACGGGTGTGCGCTCTATGCAAAAGGCTCTGCTCTGTGCTATGCTTCAGCCGTATGATGAGATGAAAAAATTGCAGGATGACGCAAATTTTACGAAGATGATATATATGCATGAGCGTTTTAAATTTATGCCCATCAGTGATATCTGGGACGAATATCTCAGGCGTCAGGGGCTTAGCGAGGATTGGTTTGACGAGGTGGAAAGATATGAGACGGAAGTTATCTCAAACCGCGTATGATATTACAAACGGTTCGACAAAATAGGAGGTATGAGAAATGAAGAATATTTTTGAAGCACCTTTCGTAAAAGAAATGCGACAGGCAACAGCAAATATGTATCGTCTCGGCTGGGATGAACGTAACGGCGGAAATATCAGCTATATGTTGGATGAAGATCAGGTGGCGGAGTACTTGGATCTTGATCGCGTGATCAGAAGGATCCCCACGGGATTTGATGCAAGCGCACTTATAGGCAA
This sequence comes from uncultured Lachnospiraceae bacterium, assembly GCA_964472845.1. Lineage (GTDB taxonomy): Bacteria > Bacillota > Clostridia > Oscillospirales > CAG-272 > HGM12650. The sequence goes on from CAYYND010000011.1 coordinate 30,811, forward strand.
GATATTTATCGTTACGGGTACGGGTAAGTACTTCAAAAACGTTGACGCAGATCCCGAAACAAACCTCGGCATCGTTAGGATCGCCGATGACGGCACGACCGCTGAGCTTTTATGGGGATATAAGGACGGCGGGAAATTTACATCTGAATTTCCGGCGCATATGATGAGCCACATTTCCCGTTTGGCGGTCGATCCCGAGCACCGCGTGGTAATGCACTCGCACCCTACGTACACGATCGCTATGAATACGGTATGTTCGATCGACGAGAGGGAGTTCACGCATAAACTCTGGCAATCAAATACCGAGGCTGTCGTCGTATTCCCCGATGGCGTGGGTATACTGCCTTGTATGATCTGCGGAACCAACGAGATCGGAGAGGCGACGGCGGAAAAGATGAAAAAATTCCGTTTGGTCATTTGGACAAACCACGGAATTTACGGTACGGGCAAAAATATGGACGAGGCGTTCGGACTTATCGAGACCGTGGAAAAGACGGCTCAGATCTATATGCTGACGCTCGGCCACGCCGTGAACGTCATTCCCGATGAGATCATTAAAGGGCTTGCCGAGCTCTGGCACCTGACCCCTATGGAAGGCATTCTCGATTGACTCTCTTTTCAAAAGCCAATACAAGAGAAAAGACTACCTTAGCTGTAAAACAAAGCAACCGCTTTGAAAAATAAATAAACAGGAGAAAAAGTAATGATGAGGTGCCGTAACGAAGGTTTTGAAAATAGGTGGTAAAGACAATCGGTACGGTATATTGCAGAAAAATCTAAAACTTAAATTTGGAGGAAACTGCAATGAAATCATTATTTGAACAAATGGGTGTAACTTACCGCCACGAAGAAGATCATCTCGTTCCCAACTTCACGCCTCCCAATGAGGGAAATCGCCCTATCGGAATATGGGGACAACAGCATTTGAAATACCTAAAACAACACCACAAGATCGCTTATTTCCTTGATACGGGTAAGGTTGTGTCTGTTTCAAGAGAACGAAAAACAACTGTTCAAATAGGCGATATTGATTTGAATACGAAAATCGAGTCTAATTTTGTCTGCACAGAGAAACATAGAGCATTTTTCAAGGAACATATAGGGTCTACATTTTCTTTCAATGTTGCTTTTCAAAAATGGCTGAAAAGTAATACTGGTAAGACCTATAAAGAAGCGATTGCGGCTTATTATCAAATCCTTGAAGAAAAGAAAAAAGGAAAAACAACGATTGACCGCCAATTTGAATACAATACCTATATTCGTGATTTCTTTGCAGACAATCAAGGGAAATCTTTAGAGGAAGCAATTAAGTGCTGGAAATACAAAAAGCAAATGCAAGGACATAATCGCTATGAAAGAACTGACCTTATAGCTCTTGAATAAGAAATTTGCTGAATAGATTGGAGAAAGATATGGCTTCAAGTAAAGAATATTTAACCTTTATATTGGAACAATTATCCGATTTAGAGGAAATTTCATACCGTGCGATGATGGGCGAGTATATCATCTATTACCGTAAAAAAATTCTTGGCGGTATATATGACGATAGGTTGCTTGTAAAACCTGTAAAATCTGCTGTTTCACTTATGCCTAAT
>CAYYND010000012.1:0-12650 GCA_964472845.1 uncultured Lachnospiraceae bacterium
AAAGCATATTTTCGGTAAATATTCCGTATCCCGAGGTCGGATCGTTTATCAGAACGTGCGTGACCGCTCCGACGAGTCTGCCGTCCTGAATTATCGGACTGCCGCTCATTCCCTGAACTATGCCGCCAGTGCGTGCGATAAGCGTAGGATCGGTAACGTGTATGCCGAAGCATTTGTTGCCGTTCTCCTTCGTGTCTATCCCCGTTATCTTTATCTTATATTCTCCGCAAGTGTTATCATCAAGCGTACACAGAACGGTAGCATCGCCTTCGTGTATCTCGTCACGCATACCGATCTTTATCTTTTTTGTCGCGGTCTCGGGCTTTGTCACAAACATACCGTAAACCCCGCAATCGGTATTTCCGAGCAGAGTACCCGTCTTTCCCGAAGTGAAGTATCCTTTTATCTCGCCCGGTGCGCCCGATGCACCCTTGATTATTCCGCTGACGGTCACATCGGTTATCATCCCCGATCTCATACAGACAAGCTCCCCCGTCTCACCGTCGCAGATTCCGTGTCCGAGACCTCCGAACACGCCGTTATCCATTATAAATGTCACAGTACCGATGCCTGCTCCGTTATCCTTCACCCATATGCCCGTCTTAAATCTGCCCTCGCTGTCTGAGAGCACCGGAGTTACATCTATATTGATATTTTCACCGCATCTTTTAATATTTAAAGTAACCGCCTTGCCGGCGCATTTTTCGACCGCGCCCGTCAACTGCTCCGCTCCGTTTATCTGCTCACCGTTTACTCCGATTATTACATCTTTCAACTGAATACCCGCATCCATTGCGGGGTTGACCTTTTTGCCTCCGCTTTCCACATCGCAAAAGCCAACCACCACCGCGCCCTCGGTAGTAAATTTTATACCAAAAGGTATACCGCCCACATAGACCTCCGTACCCCGGTATTTTTCCGCGCTCGCGCGATCTGCGTTTTTTGTACCCGTAATAGGCTTGAGTGTATTTACCCTATCAACAGCATACGAATCCTTGGCCGACGTTTCCGCTCCCGAAAAAGCGTTTACACTGCACAGTACGGCATCGGCACTTGTAGTTATGCCGTAGAATGAGCCTAAAAAGGTCATCATTACTGCGATCATAACAACGCAGGACGCAAATCGTGTTAAGCCATTCCTTCTCTCCTTAATATTTATATTGAACATATCATTCCCCGTTATTTTACCTTTACTTTTAGCCGATCGCTGTCGGTCATTTATTATCTTTTCCCTTAATCCGATTTTGATGTGAGGCAATATTTTATTTGACGATGTCAATTTTTCAATTCTTTGTTTATTATAGTATTCCGTAATCCATTAATACATATTTGTAAAGAAAATGTTAAATACGCTTTTTTGTGTTGATTTTTAAAAATATATAGTTATAATATATAATTAGTTTATTCGCAAACTAATTATATTTTAAGGAGGTCAAATATGAATCCGCTTGATTATATGCCCCCTATACGGCAACGCAATGAAATGACGGCAATGATGGCAATAAACGAGATATCCCGCCTGTTCGGCAGAACAATACGCGCGTCGGAGAAGCCCGACTCGGCAATGTCTCAGGACAGCTTTAGGCTCATCCTTATAGCGCTCTCAAATCACGACGGTATAACCCAACTTGAGCTTTCAAATCTCACACATCTGAAGCCTCCGACGATAAGTATAACCGTCGGAAAAATGGAATCGCTCGGATACGTTACGAGAATTCAGGATGAAAAGGATATGAGATCCTTCAAGGTATACCTTACCCAAAAAGGTAAACAGGAGCACGACGAGCATCTTTTGAAGCTGAAATCCGTCGAAGCCGAGATCGTCAAGGAGCTCTCTGACAACGAGCGTGAACAGTTTATGGATATACTTATGAAGATGAGAAAAAGCCTTTTTGCCTTAAACGGCATAGAATACCATCTTGATTGATTATTGAAAGGAATAGATTCGAATATGAAAAAACTCTTCAAATACCTTAAGCCGTATTGGTTTTTGGCACTTCTCTCGCCCGTTATGATGATAGGTGAGGTAACTATGGACCTCTTTCAGCCTCAGCTTATGTCGAGCATAGTTGACGACGGCATATTGGGGAAAAATATGGCACTTATTATATCAACGGGAATACTTATGCTCGCTCTCGTTATTTTAGGCGGTACTATGGGAATACTGTGCACATACCTTGCGACAAGAGCGGCGCAGTCATTCGGATACGATCTGCGTTGCGATGTTTTCAAAAAGGTTATGTCACTGTCCATAGAACAAACGGACAAATTCACAACCGGCTCTCTTGTCACAAGATTGACAAACGATGTTTCGATGATCGAGGATATGATATCTATGCTGCTTCGTATGTGCGTAAGAGCCCCGATATTTTTCATCGGCGGACTTATATTTCTCGTACGGCTGAATCTGTCATTCAGCGCAATAGTAGCGTGCGCTATTCCACCTCTTCTCATAACCGTTATAGTGATCCTTAAAAAGGCTACTCCTCTGTTCGGCAAAGTTCAGTATAAGCTTGACAAGGTCAATTCCGTAGTACAGGAGAATGTGGGAGGCGCCCGAGTCATCAAGGCGTACGTTCGAGAGGACTATGAGAACGACAGGTTTCAAAAAGCAAACAAGGAACTCCGTGATACAAACTACGGCGTTCAAAAGCTGATGGCATTTCTGAACCCGATACTTATGGTGGTTATGAACATAACCGTTATAGCCATAATATATGTCGGCGGACTTCAAGCCGAGGTCGCGGGAATGCGTCCGGGTGCCATAATGGCTGCCATAACGTATTCTACCCAGATCCTTATGGCTATACTTAACGTAAGCACTATGTTTCAGTATATATCAAGAGCTATGGCATCGGCAAACAGAATAGCCGAGGTTCTTGACTGCGAGCCCGTCATTTCAAGCGGAAGCGGCGTGACAGATCCCGTTAAAAATGACGATGTGCTCGTCTCATTCAAAAACGTAAGCTTCCGTTATCCGAACACATCGGGACGACCCGTGCTTCACGATATAAACCTTGACGTAAAAAAAGGAGAGACACTTGCCGTCATCGGAGCAACAGGCTCGGGAAAGACCTCTCTTATCTCTCTCATCCCCAGATTTTACGATGCGGTAGAGGGAGAGGTGCTGTTTGATTCCGTACCCGTCAAGGATTATGATCTTAAGGATCTCCGCACACGCATCGGATACGTTATGCAAAAAAGCGAGCTCTTCTCGGATACCATAAAAGGAAATATCCGTTGGGGTAAGCCTTCTGCCACCGATGAGGAAGTAGTCAGTGCGGCAAAAGCCGCTCAGGCTGATGACTTTATTATGGGATTTAACGACGGGTATGATACGTATATTGCCGAGAAAGGTGCTTCCCTTTCGGGGGGACAAAAGCAGAGAATATCGATAGCACGCGCGCTCGTTCGCCGTCCCGAGCTTTTGATACTTGACGACAGCACATCGGCACTTGATCTTGCGACCGAATCAAAGCTTCAAAGATCCCTCCGTGAAAGTCTCGGAGACACTACCGTAATAATGATAGCTCAGCGTATAGCAAGCGTAAAGAACGCGGACAGAATAGCCGTGATCGAAAACGGTACCATCGTTGATTGCGCGCCGCACGAGATCCTTATGCAAAGATGTCCGACGTATATTGATATTCATAATTCACAGCTTGGAAACGGGGGTGCTGACAATGAATAACGAAAAAAGACCTACCTCTGGCAATAACAACGCGCAGGTCATTCGTCCTATGGGCAGAGGCGGCGGACCTATGGGCGGCAGAATGAACGCTCAAAAGCCAAAGGATCTCGGCAAGACCGTCAAACGTCTTATGAGCTACATCGGATCGAGCAAGATATTGGTATTCGCGCTTATCGGTATAGTCATAGTGATAACCGGACTTGAACTCGCGGGACCGTGGCTTCAGGGTGAAGCAATAAACACGATAAAATTCAAAGAGATCTTCAATTCGAGCGGCGAGCTTGAATCTGTATTTGACTATGTGGATATCGACAGAATGATCACCCTGCTTGTAATTATGGCAATATTTTACGTTACAAGCTCGCTTATGTCATACATTGAGGGAATACTTGCCGCAAAGCTCTCGCAAAGAACCGTTTACACACTGCGTAACGACCTATTCAAAAAGATATCCCGTCTTTCGATAAGATACACGGACACGCACAGACACGGTGACATTATGAGCCGAATGACCAATGACGTTGAGAACGTATCAAATGCCATCTCGCAGTCAATATCATCCCTGTTTTCAAGCGTGATATCCCTCATAGGCGCGGCAGTGCTTATGCTTATGATCAGCTGGCAGCTTACACTCATAGCGTTGGTAACAGTCCCCTTGACCATATTCGTATCGAGCAGTCTTGCCAAGATAATGAGAAAATATTACATCAAACAGCAAAAGTTGCTCGGAGAGCTTAACGGTCATATAGAAGAAATGGTAACGGGATATAAGACCGTCGTATCTTACGGAAAAGAGGACGAACAGGTCGAGCACTTCAGCAAAATAAGCCGTGAATTCAAAAAAGCAAGTATAAGAGCACGTATCTGGGGCGGAATTATGGGACCCTGTATGAACTTTATCGGAAACCTGCAATACCTTCTTCTCGCGGCATTCGGCGGCTATTTTGCAATAAACGGCGCCGGGGTCGGACTTGTACTCGAAGTCGGAGACATCCAAAAGATCCTCGGATATTCAAAGAGATTTACACGTCCGATCAATATGATAGCCAATCAGTATTCTCAGATCCTTACCGCGCTTGCGGGTGCTGAGAGGATCTTTGAGATAATGGACTCTCCCGATGAAATAGACGAGGGTACGGAAGAGATCGATATCGACAATATAAAGGGATACATTGATTTCAAAAATATCCATTTCGGTTACGAAAAGGACGAGCCCGTGCTCAAGGGACTTAACCTTTCGATAAAACCCGGACAAAAGATTGCGATAGTGGGCTCTACCGGCTCGGGAAAGACCACGATAGTAAACCTGCTGACTCGCTTCTACGAGCTTGACAGCGGCACGATCACGATCGACGGAATCGATATAACGACGATACCGAAGGAAACCCTCCGTCATATGATAGCCATAGTTCTTCAGGACACCGTACTGTTTTCGGATACGATAAAAGCAAACATCAAATACGGCAAGCTTACCGCAAGCGACGAAGAAATGAAAAATGCCGCCGCGGCATCCAACGCCGACACATTTATCGAGCGTTTGCCAGACGGATACGATTCACAGCTTACCGAATCGGGAAGCAATCTCAGCCAAGGCCAGCGTCAGCTGCTCTCGATCTCGCGCGCCGTGCTTGCCGATCCGAAGATACTCATACTCGACGAGGCAACATCAAGCGTTGACACAAGGACCGAGATGCACATTCAAGAGGCTATGGTGGCTTTGATGAAGAACCGCACATCTCTCATAATCGCGCACAGGCTCTCGACCATACGCGATGCCGATATGATAGTCGTCGTCAAGAACGGAGCGATCGCCGAATCCGGAACTCACGATGAGCTCTTGGCACTCGGCGGAGAATATTCCAAGCTTTACAGCAGTCAGTTCGCAGGTATCGCTATATGAGTGTTCCGACGGAAATAAAACTTCGTTTTGACCGAATATGCTCCGAAGAGATGCTCGAATGTAAAAAAGCGCAGAACAGCATAGGAACGTACAAGGAAAAGCGACTTCACATTGCACTCAAAAGATTCGTTTGCGACGATCCTCTCTGCTATGAGATCAAGGTATCGGCTGAGAAAGAGACATTTAACGCTCCTTGCGATATTGAGAATGGAGAGAAAAAGAGGCGCAGTGCTTCGTACGTTGCAGACGTAAAATGCGACGATCAGATATATGAGATCCAGACCGGCTCTTTGTATCCCCTCAAGGACAAACTCGCCTTTTACCTCGAACGTACCGAAAACAACGTGACAGTCGTGCACCCTTTAGCATCGATCAAATGGGTATCTTGGATAGATCCCGAGAGCGGAAGCATATCGAAGCGGCACAAGTCGCCTAAGAAAGAGGATGTCCGAGCAATAGCGAGAGATCTTTATGCACTCTCGGATCTGCTCGGGCATCCGAGACTCAAAATAGTACTTCCTATGATAGAAGTAGAGGAATACCGCAATCTCGACGGTTGGGGACGGGACGGTAAGCGTGGCTCCACACGATATGAGCGCTTTCCGTTGCGCCTTATCGACTGCGTGACTCTTTCATCAAAGCAGGATTATAATAACTTCTTCTTGCCCGCTTCCCTTCCTCAAAGCTTTACCGCTGCAGAATACGCCAAAGCCTCGGGGATAAAAGGGATCTCCACTTACTCCGCGCTCGCCGCTCTGTGCGCGCTCGGCTCGCTGCAAAAAAGCGGCAAGCTCGGAAGAAGCTACATATATGAACGTGTTTAAAAGTCATATACAGTAAAAAAACGCAATTTTCGGTATAAAGATGCAAAAAAATGCGTGTTTTTTCGAAAAAAATGCAATTTTGATATTGACAAATATCAAAATGAGAGTATAATAAAAAACATAGTACTGATAATTACTGCGGAAAGTGAGGATCTTTGATATGATGACTCAGGCAAATATGCTTTATCGATTCTATTATTATTATTATTTTAGTTCGGATTGTCTTAGTATCGGTTCTCATAACGCGGAAGGTAGATAGATTAAATCTACTCCAAGTTGCAGTTAACGAATAAGACAGTCCGTATATGTATGTTTTCACATAGATGTACGGACTGTTTTTTTACAATTATCATACGGAATAAAACGAAAGGTAAAAACAGTTATGAAAAGAATTCCCGCATTTATCACAGCACTCCTCCTGCTCATTGTCGCCCCTTTGACTATGGCATCCTGCCAACAAAACAAGACGTCGTACACAATAGGCATTTGCCAGCTTGTCAAACACGATGCACTTGATGCCGCTACCAAAGGCTTCAAGGACGCTATCATAGAAGCTCTCGGCGAAGAAAATGTTACATTCATCGAGCAGAACGCGCAAAACAATACAGAAACCTGCACGACCATCGTCAACGACTTTGTTTCAAAGAATGTTGATCTTATACTCGGTAATGCCACCGCAGCGCTTCAAGCCGCGTATGCAGCAACTGCCAAGATACCGATACTCGGAACATCGATCACCGATTACGTTACCGCGCTTGACATAAAAGGCAAATTTAACGGCACTGTCGGCGGAAACGTTTCGGGAACCTCTGACCTCGCGCCCTTGGATAAGCAAGCGGAGATGCTCGCAGAGCTCTTCCCCGCTTCCGAATACCCCAATTTGGGAATACTCTACTGTTCGGCAGAGGCTAACTCCAAATATCAGTTTGAAATGATAAAGCCCATACTTGAAAGCGCGGGATATAAGGTAACCGCATACACATACTCGGATTCAAACGACGTTGCAAGTGCGTCAGCCGCCGCATCTGCCGCTTCAGATGTTCTCTATGTTCCGACAGATAACACCGCGGCTTCATTCGGCGAGACGATCAAATCCAACATAGGAAACGATCCCGCTATCGCAGGAGAATCGAGCATCTGCTTGAAATGCGGCGTTGCTACGCTCAGCATAGACTACTATGAGCTCGGCAAAATAACGGGCGAGATGGCAGTTAAAATACTCAAAGGTGAAGCAAATATCTCCGATATGCCTATCCAATACGCTCCCGCTACCGAAAAGAAATACAATGCGACAAGATGCAAGGAACTCGGCATCACGCTCCCCGAGGACTACACAGCGATCGACTGATAAAGATCCTTAAATAAATTATTACGGAAGTATTTAAATTATGATGTTACTGAATTGGCTTAACGCCTTGCCCGGTGCCGCCGCACAAGGTATCATTTGGGGTATTATGGCTATCGGCGTTTATATCACCTATCGAATTCTCGATGTTTCGGATCTGACTGTGGACGGATCGATATGCACGGGCGCGGCAGTATGTGCCGTACTTGTCACCTCGGGTGTCAATGTTTGGATAGCTATGCTTGCCGCAATGCTCGCAGGTGCTATCTGCGGTCTCATTACGGGAATATTCCATACGTTTATGGGTATTCCGGCCATTCTTTCGGGGATACTAACACAGCTTATCTTGTGGTCTGTAAATCTTAAGATCATGGGACGTGCAAACATAGCTCTGCCTTCAAGAAACTATTCCCTTATAATTTCAGGTCTTGACGTTCCAAAGACACTGGTAGTACTTTTGGTGTTCACGCTTTGTCTCATAGGTATCCTTTATTGGTTTTTCGGTACGGAGCTTGGCGCATCTCTGCGCGCAACGGGCTCCAACCTCAATATGAGCCGCGCGCAAGGCATCAACACGGACATCAATAAGATAATAGGTCTTGCAATATCAAACGGAGTCGTAGCGCTTTCGGGTGCACTTCTCTCACAGTATCAAGGGTATTCGGATATAAATATGGGACGCGGCGCAATAGTTATCGGTCTTGCCGCCGTCATAATAGGCGAGGCGGTCACATCACGCTTTGCACGTAATTTTGCCGCAAAGCTCGGCGGTGTCGTCATTGGCGGTATCATCTACTACTTCGTATACCAAACCGTCATTTTTCTCGGACTCGATACCGACCTTCTCAAAATGCTCTCCGCACTCGTCGTCGCAGTCTTCCTCGCAGTCCCCTATTGGAAGAAGAGATACTTTTCAAATCGAAAAAAAAGGGGGATGTAAAAAATGCTTGAGATCAAAAATATAAAAAAGACCTTTAACGCCGGCACAGTGAACGAAAAAGTGGCGCTTAAAGGAATAGATCTTACACTCAATGACGGTGATTTTGTTACGGTCATAGGCGGTAACGGCGCGGGAAAAAGTACGCTTTTAAATGCAGTTGCCGGCGTATGGAAGCCCGATTGCGGTAAAATAATAATTGACGGAATAGATGTAACGGATATGCCCGAATACAAAAGAGCCAAATACCTCGGAAGAGTTTTTCAGGATCCTATGATGGGAACGGCTAAGGATATGGAGATCGAAGAAAATCTTGCTCTGGCATCACGGCGAGGCAAGAGGCGCGGACTCAAATGGCGCATAACACGCAAAGAAAGCGAATACTACGGAGAATTGCTCAAAAAGCTCGATCTCGGTCTTGAATCCCGACTCACGCATAAAGTAGGACTGCTCTCGGGCGGTCAAAGACAGGCACTTACCCTGCTGATGGCAACTCTGCAAACGCCGAAGCTGCTTTTGCTTGACGAGCATACCGCGGCGCTCGACCCAAAGACCGCCGCAAAGGTGCTTGCACTGACAGATGAACTGATCAAAGAGGAAAACCTTACGGCGATTATGATCACGCACAATATGCGCGATGCCATCAAATACGGCAACCGCTTGATAATGATGCACGAGGGCAGGATCATATATGACGTAAGCGGCGAAGAAAAGCAAAAGCTTGAGGTATCCGATCTTATGGAAAAATTCGGAGAGGCAAGTAAGGGCGAATTTGCAAACGACCGTATGATGCTCTCATAAAAAAACGATAATATGCTTACGGACTTCTCGGTTGATCTCCGTAAGCATTTATTTTATCATATTCCCTTCCGCCTATATCAGGCATCGGCAGTTTCCCGAATATATCGAAGCACAAAACGCCTCGGATACGATCAGGTGAAATATTTGCAATAAAAGCTAAAAAAACAAAAAACATACTTGAAAAATCAAATTATTTGTTGTATAATTTATCGTAAGGGTTTATTTGTATTAGTATGATCTCACTCGCGATCCCTTCAGGAAGGAACGTATATATGAAAGACAACGGACAAATGATAATAACCAATCTTTTTCGAGGTGACAAGCAAACGTCAAAACCGGAGATAACATCAGGCGAAATGAAAAAGATAATTCAAAGCGTATGCGATTCTTTGCACGAAAACGGCTTTGATCCCGTAAGACAGATAGTCGGATATATTATTTCAGAGGATCCTGCGTATATTCCCGATTACGACAATGCTCGTACACTCTTGAGTAAGATAGACCGCGATACACTGCTTACCGAAATAGTCAGCTCATATATAGGGATAGAGGCAAGACCGGAGAATGATAATGACTGAGCCTTATATCCTCTCCTCTCCGAGCCTGACTGTATACGATCTGAAGAATGATACAGTGTCCGAGCTCCGCCTCGGTGATCGCTTCGAATATCCTACCGTGCTCTGTCTCGGAAATTTTGACGGAGTACACATAGGTCATAGAGCATTGATCGACCGTACCTCGGAGATCGTCAAAACGCTCAAAGCCTCTTACCCGACGATCGTATCGGGAGCGTGGTTCTTTTCACACACTACAAAGACATATCTTAACGGCACACCGTGCCCCGAGCTGACAACACTTCAAGAAAAGCTTGCTTTGCTTAAAATGCTCGGCGCAGACTTTGCCTTCGTTGCCGATTTTCCGAGCTTTAGGGATCTGTCTGCTGAAAGCTTTGTATGCGAGATACTTATGAATCTGTGCAACTGCCGATTCAGCGTTTGCGGATACGACTTCAGATTCGGAAAAAAAGCGTGCGGAAACGCCGAGACCCTCAAAGCTTTTTTTAAAGATTTCTGCGAAACGGTTGACTGTGTAAAGTACGACTCGATCCCCGCGGCATCGAGCACTGTAAGAGAATATTTGTACAATGGTGATGTTGAAGCCGCCGCAAAAATGCTCGGACATCCGTACTCTGTTACCTCTGCCGTTGTACACGGAAAACAACTTGGCAGAACTCTGGGCTTCCCTACGGCAAATCTTATATTCCCCGAAAACAAGCTTATACCGAAGCACGGAGTTTACGCGACTCTCGTAAAAATAAACGATCTCGGAAAAACTTATATAGGCGTCTCAAATGTCGGTAAAAATCCCACCGTTAACGATAAAAATAACGTGACCTGTGAAACTTATATATTGGACTTCAGCGGCGACATATACGGCAAGGAAATATGCGTTGAATTCCATAAGATGCTTCGTGAAGAAAAAAAATTCTCATCCATTGATGAGCTTACCTCGGCCATATCAAAAAATGCAGATCAAGCCAGAGAGCTTTTGAAAAATATGATCTGAGGATCCCGATATTTTTACAGCAGAACATCGTAAACCGATCTCTGCTTTTATTTTACAATTCTGTGGCGAAAGGAAGTGAAGATATGCACTCAATAATAAAAAAGCTCATCTGCTTTGTATCCGTATTTTTGATATCCGTATCCGTTTTTCTTCCCTTCTTCACGTTGACCGCAGAGGCGGAGAGCGGTAACGCCGATAATGCAGAGAGCGTTTTTCTCTACTGCATAGACAACGGCATAACTCTTTATGAAAAAGCAGCAGACGTATCCTTCACTCCGAGCGCGTTCGCAAAAATGATGACGGGACTTATCGCCTGCGAGCAGTTGTCTGACAAGCTCGATGAAAAAGTAACCGTGACAGCTAATATGCTGGCAGGTGCTTCGGGAGATCGAATGGGCATCGTAGTGGATGAGACAATGCCTCTTAAAGATCTTTTATACGGACTTCTGTGTTGCGGATATAATGACTGCGCCACGGCTCTCGCAGTGTATATTTCCGGCAATAACGAAACATTTGTCACCCTGATGAATAACCGTGCTTCCGAGCTCGGAATGAATTCCACTTTGTATACTACTTCGACGGGAAGCGAAACGATTTCCGCAAGGACCACCGCAAGAGATATCGCAAAGCTCGCCGCGGCGTGTGCAGGTGATTCCCTTTACGTCGAGATCTCCTCAACTCAAAAGTATAAGCTTTCCGCGACAAACAAATCCGATTCGGTCAACATTTACAACAGGAATTATCTTGTTTCGCAATACAAGGAACCTAAATATTATAACGCCGAATGCCGCGGACTTTTTGCGGGAGAAACGGACAAAAACAAGCATAGCCTTGCTACATATGCCAAGCGCGGCGAGATGAGTTATATTTGCGTTGTGGCAAATGCAAAGGTAACGGATTCGACCGTGTATTCATACACCACCGCAACGGAGCTTTTGAAATGGGCGTATAAACAGTATGATTATGTTGACGTAGTAAAAACAGACACCGTAATATGCACATTGCCCGTCACGATGTCCGATATAATAAAGCAGACGGATATTTACGCAGAATCTCCCGTTACGATGTTTATCCCCGCTGAGGACAAGGATAAGATAAAGACAAGCTTCAGACTCAATTATGCTTCTTTGAAAGCACCCGTAAAAAAAGGAACCGCCGTCGGATATCTTACCGTAACATATAATACTCAGACCGAAACCGTGCGCCTCGTTACATCACAAGATATAGAAGCGAGCACCTTTCTTGAAGCCATCAATTCCATAAGCGAATTTTCACAGAGCAGAGTGTTCAAAGCGGCTATGGGATGCGTCATATGCCTTTCGGTAATTGCCGTATTTGTGGATTATAAAATTCACAAGCGACGTACCGAATATACCCACTTAAGGCGCAAATAAATATATTGGTAACGACATATCCCGTAAATTATTAAATTATTTCGCCTTTTCCGCGTTTCTTCTTGACAAAGATCCGATTTTGTGTTATCATATCACTTGTCGTGAATACGCGGGTATGGTGGAATGGCAGACACGCCGGATTTAGGATCCGGTGGGCAACCGTGCAGGTTCAAGTCCTGTTACCCGCATATC
>CAYYND010000012.1:12750-31492 GCA_964472845.1 uncultured Lachnospiraceae bacterium
AAAAGCCTCTCCCGGATGGGAGAGCTTTTTGATATCTGTGTAATGGTTGATGAAAAATCTACCGAAAGCCGTCTGCGGCTTTCGATCTCGCGAGCTTCTTGCGAGCGAAATCTTGGTTCTTAAGTCCTGTTACCCGCATATCAAAAGCCTCTCCCGGATGGGAGAGCTTTTTGATATCTGTGTAATGGTTGATGAAATATTTCGGCAAGTCTATTGAAAAATCCACCAAGGCTATGCTATAATATGCGTATATGATCCGAGAGTGGAGATATAAGGACATAAAAGTTATAATTATAGGGGGATAAACCGAAATGACAATTAAATGTGTATGGGAACATAATGGAAACGACACCCTGCTTTATGCCACGGATTTTATCGGTGCATATACTCGCGGCGAAACCCTTGATATTTCAAAGGCAAAGATGCCGCAAGAGATCCTTTCTTATCTCAAATGGCTGGGGGGGAAGATACGTCTGATTCCATAGAAATCGTGATCGTCGAAGAAAAGAACTCCGAGCTTGCCATCCGTGATGCGGATTCCGATGTGCTTTTTGACAGCGAGCGCGCACCTCTGACAATAGAGGAATATGAAAAGCTAAAAAATCTTGCGTTGAAGTCAGCGAAGGATTTTCTTTGTATGAGTCTATCCCCGACAAGAGTGCCTCCGCCATAGCAGAACGCAAAACCTTTTACGGGCAAGTCCCTCGCACGGCGAATGAGATGTACGAGCATACAAAGAACGTAAATGCGTATTATTTTGCGGAGAACGATATTGATGCCGATAATGACGGCAATATCTATGAATGCCGCAAGCGTGGATTTGAGGTCTTGGAGCGACAGCCGGATTTTCTGCAGAATATAGTCATTGAGGGTAGCTATGGTGAGGATTGGTCACTCCGTAAGGTTCTGCGTCGCTTTATCTGGCATGACCGAATCCACGCAAGAGCCATGTATCGAATGGCGGTAAAGATTTTTGGGGCGGAGAGTTTGGCGAATCCGTTTGCATTTTGAGGAGGGATAAAAATGTCCGAACTATATTACAAGACTTGCAGGGAGCTTGACATCTGCAACGAGCTGATTGAAAAATACTTTAATACGCAGCAAGATGAGAAGTGCTTTGAGGGGCATTGGGCTATTGCCGAGCTTACATATCCGCAGACTTCGCCGAAGCTGTATGCGTAAGCGGAAAAGATGCTGAGAGGAATGACAAAACATTAATGAAAAAGGATATACATATAGAAACCCCACGGATGATCATCCGTGACTTCACACCGAACGATGCCACCGATCTGCACGACATCCTCGGTGACGATGAAACGATGGAGCACTGCGAACCGGCATACGACCTTGAGAAAACAAAGGACTTTTTGACCTCATTCTGCATTGACCGCCGTGGTGCTGTTGCAGCAGTGCATAAGGAAAGCAACAAGCTGATCGGCTATATTCTGTTCAATGAGCAGGATAAAGGCGTATACGAAATGGGCTGGTTTTTCAACCGTAACTTTTGGCGGCACGGATATGCCTATGAATCCTGCAAAGCCGTGATAGACTACGCTTTCGGAGAGCTTCACGCCCATAAGATTTTTGCCGAGACGATCGACGCCGAAAGATCCGTTGGTCTGATGCAGAAATTAGGTATGAAGCTTGAGGGCATCCAACACAGTCAAACGAGAGACCTTCACGGTAATTGGGCAGATCTTTACTTCTACGGCCTCCTTGAGTATGACCGTGGAGCTCGGCACGGGTAATTTAAGTTTTTATCTTCACAAAATACAAAGGCAGGAAAGCTCATCGGGAGCCT
This sequence comes from uncultured Lachnospiraceae bacterium, assembly GCA_964472845.1. Classification (GTDB taxonomy): domain Bacteria; phylum Bacillota; class Clostridia; order Oscillospirales; family CAG-272; genus HGM12650. Next base: position 14,552 of record CAYYND010000012.1, read on the forward strand.
TCCTGCCTCGTTTATTTTTTAGTAAATTCAGTGGCGGTTGATCACTCGCTAAAGTTCTCTACCATATCGCGAAGCTTCTTAGCCGATTCAAACAATCTGTGCATATACATCTCGTATGTATAGTCCGGGTAGAATGAATATCCGTTGTCGTAGACTTTAACAAGACTTTCATCGTTTATCATACGCATATTTTTCATTCTCTCACGCAGTTGAGCTTCCGTACCCGAGATCTCTTTCGAATAAATTCCGGAGACTTCAAAGGAAAGTCGATCCATACATTTCAAATGCTTTGCAAGCTTAGCAAAATCCGTGCATCCGTCAAACGGGATCACGTGAAGATCCTTGACTCCATCGTTATCCTCAAGATGAGTAATGCACATTTTGTCGTTATATTTTGCATAAATATCCGTATGCGCACAAAATTCGTTCCAATGTCCGCTGTCAAAGCAAAATCCCACGTTATCAAAATCGCCAAACGCTTTCATCGCCGCCTCAAAATGCTTGAGGCTGACAGAGTTTTCAAAGCAGATCTTAAAGCCCGCTTTTTCTGCACCGTCAACTATCCTTTTAAGCCTCTCCATACCAATCTGAGTGAAGGGCGGCATCGACGTTCCCCACGTTACGTGAGCAACTCCCATTTTTACTCCGACGTTTACCGCCTGAGCCATCTCCGTACAATAACGCTCAACGATCTGATCGCCGTAAGATTCCGGATACCAGATGCGGCTTGTCTCGCTTCCCGTCAAATGCACATTATCTATCGGAAGGTGTTCCCTTTCCGCGCAAGCGCGGAAGCTGTCGTCACCATCTTCGAGCAACTGCTTGATTCCCGGTGAACAAAGATAATCAAATCCGACCTCCGCCGTGATATGTATCCTCTCGCGTGTCGAATATCTGCTATCCTTAACAAGATATACCCCCAGCTCTCTCATACGTATTTCTCCTTTGTCATCAAATTACCGTGCCGAGTGCTCTAAGATCGGTCTGTAAAGCCTCTATATCCACATCGGCAACCTTTTTAGAAGCCTCATCGTTCAAAGCGACCATTCCTGCCGCAACGCCGGCGGCTTGACCGATACCCATCGCGCTTGCCTGAACTCTCAGCGAAGCGAACGCCTGCCGGTCCGCAGAAATGCAACGTCCCGCAGCCAAAAGATTTGGTACATCCTTTGAAACAAGTGCACGATACGGTACGTATGCCGCCTTTTTAAGAAAATGGACGTGCTGCTCATATATATGATTACTGTGTATATCTATCGGATGTGCTCCTCTTGAAACGTTATCGAAATATTGTACGGCATTCAAATATTCATCGGCGGTGATCGTATGCAGTCCGACTATGCGTCGCGTTTCGCGGACACCTGCCTGAGTAGCCACACAGGAAACGCGGCAATTTTTGAACTCTTCAAAGTTTTCCTTAAGTATATCCGTAAGCTTAAAAATGTCCTCGCGCAACGTACATTCGGCACGTGCGAAATCGCGGTTATCGCAAGCGTTTGTCGCCGCGCGTGTAATATTTACCGTTACACAACCGTCTCGTAGCAAGGTACAGAACCAAGGTCCGCCGAAATTCGGTATTTTCATAGTCTTTTGAAGTTCGAAAAGCTTTGCGCGTACAGGCTCGCTCTGGCAGTTTACTCCCTGCTGATTATGGTGCATACACTTGAGAAGCTCGCTGTCGGTATCCACTCCCTCAAGGCAGAAATAAAAGCTTGCAGGTTGAAGCGGTGCGTCATCGGTCGGCTGCATCTCGGCTCCTGCCATATAAGCAAGATCCGCGTCTCCCGTCGCATCTATAAACACTTTGCCTTCCACTGCCTCGGTACCGTTTTTGTTCTCGAACACCGCGTAACGTATAGTGCCGTGTTCCTTTATACATCCCGAAAGATAAGAATGTGTGTATGTATCAACGCCCGCCTCGAGTATCATACGCTGAGCACAGAGCTTGTACAGCTCCGGATCAAATGCGATATTGTTTAACGGCTGTTCTATCAACGCGCCGCCCATAGCCTCAAGGCGTTTAACGAACTCCCACGGAATCCCTCCTATAACGAGCTCGCCGTTATAATTGAAGACGCTTATGGGTTCCACAAGTCCTGCGGTCGCCATTCCACCGAAAAAGCCGTACTGTTCTATCAAGGCAGTGCGCGCCCCCTGTCTTGCCGCAGATATCGCCGCTATAAATCCGGCAGGTCCGCCTCCGCAAACTACCACATCATATGAGCCAACAACGGGGACATCCCGTTTAAATTCGATCGTACGCATAAGCATAACTCCTTTCGATCGGTCTGAATTACCCATTATGATAAATAATACTCCCGATTCTTTATGATATCAATGATATTTTTTAAAAGATAATCAAATTATTTTTCGATATTTTTTATATTCGATCTCTTGCGCAAATAATTAAGAAGATTTTTCAAATATGTCACAAGAGAGTGATACGTTGCATGGCGGTACACAAAGCTATCGCAGGCATACGCAAATCTTACTTGCGGTGCGTCGTCGCCGCAATCGCGAAAAAGAAGCTTTTCGATTTCTCTTTGTATTCTCGATATACCGCTGCCGATCGGAATATCGATATCGATGTCAAAATTCAACTTACCGTATCTCTTGCAAACATCGCGTATAAATTCGCAGATACGATCCGTGTAATCACCGTTTGATTCACAAACGCCGATCTCTTCGGAAAATATATTCAGCCTTTCCCTGAGCCACAATTCCGCCTCCGAACCTCCTTTTCCGACAGCACCGCAGATCGCAAGGATCATTCCTTTGTTTATACGCAAATAAAATCTTGCGCGGTCGGTAAGCGTCTCGCATTGCAGACTTATAGTGGCTTTTCGACGTGAACGCTCGGATATCAATTTGACCAAAGCTTTGGATTCGGGATATTCGGGCATAAGCTCGAATATCCTATTCGGAGTACATATACACCCGTATGAATTTTCTTTACAAGGCAATATAACGCTTACGGCGAGTATTCTGTAAAGCACGGTTGGCTTCAAGCTGTATTCGGAATTCGAAATAAACAGATCGAGATTATGCGAAAAATCCATATCTGTCTTATAGTAATACTCGCACAAAAGAGTAGGCTTAGATCCCGGTGCGCTCAAGAAGCATCTCCATATATCCGATGATATATCCATCAAAACAAAATATGTATTCCTCTTGAAATACAGTCTCTGATTTTTCGGTCCCTTGGATGTATGGCTCTTATCCTTGCGCTGTTCAATTATATTATACTTTAAAAGAAAACGCACTATCACGCTGACGCTCGAAAGCCCGAGTGAGAATCGCTCGGCTATTTCACATCTTGCAGCAGAGCCTTTACGGTATATCATACCCGTTACCGCTCTTAAATTTTTATAGCTTGGAAACTTTGGCATTTACTTTCTCCGATGCACTCGATGTATTTGAATACTCTTATAAAAAGATCCCGACACGTCGAAACGTCGGGATCTTTTCGGAATGGCGGAGGTTCGAAATATCGACGTACCGCTTGTTATTTACAAGTTTTAAAAATTAGCGGGAGGTCGGGGTTCGACCCCCGCGCTCTGTTATGCCGGTGGCGGGGCGTCATAGGGTTCGACCCCCGCGCTCTGTTATGCCGGTGGCGGGGGTCGAACCCGCACGGTATCGCTACCACCGGATTTTGAGTCCGGCACGTCTGCCAATTCCATCACACCGGCATATCGGTGTACAACGGATAGATTATATCATATTATTTCAAAAAATGCAAGAGGTTATTTGAGATTTTTTTGCTTAAGATGCGTTTTTTTATAGATGGGCTTCAAAAATCCTTCAAAAAGCGCGTATCTGTGTAAAAATGGAATTGGGCGTCATAGGCTTCGGATGATGATATTGGGCGATATTTTTGATATCTGCACGCCGCGGCTTATTACCAAAAAGTCTTCCGTCGCATATGATTATATAGAATTATTCCATCGGAGGTAATTATGAATTCCAATCAAAACATACCAAACGAGCCGGGAACGGGGTTTCTCGTAGTAAAGGTATTTACGGGAAACGGAGCCATACCTCTCTCAGGGGCAACCGTTACCGTCAGAAACAACGAGCCGAACTCGGAAGAATCCGGAAATGTCATCACTACTCTTTTCACCGACAGAAGCGGAAACACGGAAAAGATAGCCCTCCCTGCTCCGTCCCGTCTCCTTTCGCAATCCCCGGGAAACCTTCTGCCCTTTTCCACGTATAACATAGAAGTTTTTCTCGACAGGTATCAAAGCGCTACCTTCCAAAGCGTGCCGATCTTTGACAGCATACTGTCAATTCAGCCCGTAGAGCTGATACCTCGTACCGAAAACGGAACGACGGACAATTTCGATCCATACGATCAAAGCTTTTTCGAGTCCCAATCCCCCGAACTGTAAAAGAGAAAGGAGAAGCCTATGCAACAATCACTTCCATTCATCCCCGAATACATCACAGTCCATCTCGGTTCTCCGTCGTCAAATGCCGAAAACGTCACCTTGCCTTTCGTCGACTACATAGAAAATGTAGCGTCGAGCGAGATATACCCGACCTGGCCCGAAAGCGCCATCAGAGCTAATATTTATGCACAAATATCTTTTGCGCTTAACCGTATCTATACGGAGTACTACCGATCGAGAGGCTACGATTTCGACATAACGAACAACACCGCATATGACCAGGCATTCGTAAACGGGCGCGACATCTTCGGAAATATCAGAGAGATAGTTGCCGAGATATTCAATGACTACATAAGGCGGCAGGGATCGGTACAGCCATTATTCGCTCAATACTGCAACGGCACTACCGTTACCTGCAACGGGCTCTCTCAATGGGGCACGGTCGGGCTCGCCGATGACGGTCTTGTACCGTTTGAGATCCTTCAATACTACTACGGAGACGATATAGATATCGTTCGTGATACACCGATAATGGGAGCTACGCCCTCCTTCCCTACCATCCCGTTACGCCTCGGAAGCACGGGGGACGACGTAAGAAGCATACAGATACGGCTTAACAGAATATCGAGAAACTATCCGAGTATACCCAAAATAGCCGCCGCTGACGGAATATTTTCGACCGATACGGAAGAAGCGGTTCGAGAATTTCAGGGCATTTTTAACCTTTCGGAAGACGGAATAGTGGGTAAAGCTACCTGGTACGCAATACAAAGGATATATAACGCCGTAAAGCGTATTACCGAGATAAACGCCGAGCCGATAGAAATATCCGAGGTCACAAAGCAATACCCCGGCCCGCTAAGACTCGGAAACAGCGGCGAAGCGGTAAGGATCCTGCAATTTCTCATAAACAATCTCTCGGCATATTACAATACCATCCCGCCCGTTGACATTGATGGAATATACGGCGAGGCTACTCAAAATGCAGTCATAAGCGCGCAAAACACCTTTGGACTTCAGGCGGACGGAGTAGTCGGCGAGCTCACCTGGAATACGCTGTATAACGCATACCGAGGCATAGTTGACACTATACCGACCGTTTACACCGAAGGAAACACGATCCCTTTTCCCGGGGTCTTCTTGAGGATCGGATCGGAGTCGGAAGACGTAAGAGTTCTTCAGGAGTATCTTAACTTTATCTCGCAGACCTACACGGAGATCCCGAGAGTAAACGTCACGGGATATTTCGGATCTATGACAGACGAGGCGGTACGCGCCTTCCAACGCTTGTTCGGACTCGACCCCAACGGCGTGGTAGGATTTATTACCTGGTCGGAGATAGCGAGCGTATACGACGATCTTTACAACGGATCGCAGCTGAATGATGGGCAATTCCCCGGATTTAATGTAGGCGAATGAGTAGACCGCAGCTAAACTAAAGCAATTAAGGAGCAAAATATGAACAACAGCAATGACCGCAACAGACGCTTGCCTCGCGACAGAAGCGATCAGGCTATCGGCAGAGGCAGTCCGAAGCCTGTATATTCGAATAACAGACCGAGAAATTCAAGCATACAAGTAAATTCCAATCCTCAAAATACACAGAACACAAGACAAAGATACGACCCTTCAAGACGGGCTCAACCCCCGTCAAGCACGGAAAGACACCAAAATGAACAGGAAGCTATACGAAATCTTCAAAGATATCTGCGTCAGCTGTCATTTTTTGACACGGACATTCCCACCGTACCGATCGACGGAATATTTGACTCAGCTACGAAGGAAGCCTTGACGGCATTCCAACGCAAATACAGGCTTGAGCCAAGCGGGACGGCAAATATGGAAACGTGGAATGCGCTGTATGTAGCATATCTCAGCTCGATAGATCGTAATTCTCCGCCTTTACCGCTCCCTCTCTTTCCGAGAAATCCGCGTGATTATGCTATACTGCTCGGTGCGGAAAGTTTTCTCGTTATGGCGGTACAGTACATACTGAACGAGCTTGCAATACTGAATGATGGATACGAAACTATGCCCATAGAGCAAACGGGAGTATACGACGACAAGACCGAGAACGCTGTCAAAAGATTTCAGGAGCAAAACGGCCTCAGGATCACAGGCAACACGGATATGCAGACTTGGAATATGATGGTAAGACTATTCGACAAGCTGTCCTCTGAATACAGGCAATGATTTGAAACGGCATAAATAATATTCTCAAGAGTTGTCAATAATTCCGATAAGAGTTACAAGTCACAATCAAAGAGCAAATGATCTTGCTTAATATGGGCGACACCGACGTACTTTTATCGGAATATTGATGACGGAATGGGACAAGCAAAGCATTCTGTCGGGGAGGAAAAGCCACTATGACAAACAGATTTACTCAGAAGGCGCAGAATGCGCTTAATCGCGCGCTTACTGTTGCAAGTGAAATGGGACACACTTATATCGGAAGCGAGCATATTTTACTGAGCCTTCTTGCTGACACAGAATGTGTTGCGGCTAAAATACTGTCGGCGAGGGGGGCGGATATTGAAGCACTCGAGCTTGCACTTACGGAAATATCGGGAATAGGCAGTCGTACGTTAGTTACCCCTGCGGATATGACACCGAGAACAAAGCATATAATCGAAACGGCGGCGCACAGTTCCCTGCAATATGCCCAAAGCTATATCGGCACCGAGCACCTATTGCTTGCCATTGCAAAGGATAAACAGTGTATGGGGGCAAAAATACTCGGAGATATGGGAATATCGGTGCGAGAGCTTGAGGACGATATCGTAACCTTTCTGTCAAGTGCCCCCGCACAGTCAAAAAGAACTCTTATGTCAAACAACGACAACAAAAAGTCAAAAAAAGGTGCACAACAGATCAAAAGTGCTCCAAATCTTTCAAAGTTTGGCAGAGATCTTACAGAGCTTGCAAAAAACGGCGGGATCGATCCTATAATCGCAAGAGATTCCGAGACCGAACGAGTTATACAGATACTTTCACGAAGGACAAAAAACAATCCTTGTCTCATAGGCGAGCCGGGAGTCGGCAAAACAGCCGTGGTCGAGGGGCTTGCTCAGCGTATAGCGGACGGCACCGTATGCGACTCACTTAAGGATAAGACGATAGTTACGCTCGATATTCCCGGAATGCTTGCCGGCGCAAAATACCGAGGTGAGTTTGAGGACAGGATGAAATCGGTAATGGAGGAGATCTCGGCAGACCCGAGTATAATATTGTTTATTGACGAGATCCACACCATCATAGGCGCGGGTGCTGCGGAGGGAGCGGTCGATGCGGCAAATATACTGAAGCCCGCACTTGCGAGAGGCGAGCTTCAGGTTATAGGCGCGACCACTATCTCGGAATACCGAAAGCATATCGAAAAGGATGCCGCGCTTGAAAGAAGATTTCAATCCGTAATGGTAGGAGAGCCGAGACCGGAGCAAGCCATACGCATACTCCACGGACTGCGTGACAAATACGAGGCTCATCACGAGCTTAAAATATCGGACGGTGCAATAGAAGCCGCCGTATCGCTTTCGTCGCGCTATATTCCCGACCGATTTTTGCCTGACAAAGCAATAGATCTTATAGATGAGGCGGCGTCAAAGCTGCGCATTTCGGCTCATACTATGCCCCCCGAGCTTATTGAGCTCGAAAGAGGGATAAGCGAATCTGCGCGCAACAAGGAAGAGGCTATAATATCTCAGGATTTTGAGGGAGCGGCAAAATATCGGGATCTCGAAAAACAACTGAAAAAAAGCTATGCGGAATTAAAAAAGCAGTGGGAGAAGGATCACACCGTCGGCGATCTTACCGTCGGAGAAGAAGATATTGCGGAGATCGTAACTCAATGGACGGGAATACCCGTGTCAAAACTTTTGGCAGACGAGGGACAGAGGCTGTTGGAGCTCGAAGAAGAGCTTCACCGAAGAGTAATAGGTCAGGAACGTGCGGTAAATGCCGTTTCAAATGCGATAAGACGCGGCAGAATGGGACTTCGCGATCCCAACCGTCCGATAGGATCATTTATATTCCTCGGTCCGACAGGCGTAGGCAAGACGGAACTGACGAGAGCGCTCTCCTCTATCCTTTTCGGAACTGAAAATGCACTTGTAAGACTTGATATGTCAGAATATATGGAAAAGCACAGTGTATCAAGACTCATAGGCTCGCCTCCCGGTTACGTTGGATACGAGGAAGGCGGTCAGCTTACAGAAAAGGTGCGCAGAAATCCGTACTGCGTGGTACTTTTCGATGAGATAGAAAAAGCACATCCCGACGTGTTTAATCTGCTTCTTCAAATGCTTGATGACGGAATATTGACCGACTCTCAGGGTCGTACGGTAAGCTTTAAGAACTGTGTCATCATTATGACCTCAAACCTTGGGGCACCGTCGGCAATAACTCCACGCTCTGTCGGCTTTTCATCGGTAGGGGCAAAGGAAAGCACATCATCAGAAAGCGAAAAAAGAATGACAGATGCGCTCAAAAAGACCTTCAAGCCCGAATTTTTAAACCGCATAGATGAGATAATCGTCTTTGAACGATTGAGCGAGGCGGAAACTTTACGCATTGCCGAGCTTATGATAGAAAAGGTTAAACAGCGTATAGAGGCACTCGGGATAAATATTTCATTCGATCCGTCAGTAGCAAGGCTGATCGCGGAGAAAGGCTTTGATCCAACATACGGAGCGCGCCCACTGCACCGTGCGATCGTAAGGCTCATAGAGAACAGCTTTTCGGGTTGTATGCTCCAAGGAAGGATACACGAGGGTGACAGCGTCATCGCCGTATCTGACGGAGATGAGGTAATTTTCCAAACCGTCAAAAGTTAAAAGATAAAAGTTGAAAGTTAAAGAAAAAAACAAGTATCTCCGGTCTTAAGGATAAAAAGATCTGATGAAAAACGGGCTGTCGCTTAATACGACAGCCCGTACGGTTTTATAAATATTTATAAACGAATGACATTTTCACCGTATATCACGGATAAGGAGATCCGCATTACGATATTTCGCTTTTGATAAGCGATGCAATGATATCGTGTCCGTAAGCATTCGGATGAATATCGAAGGACATAATATTCGTGCATATAGCCGCTTTGCCAACAAATCTTTCGGCAGTATCGACGAGCACAAATCCGTGCGCTTCAGCCTTAGCCTTTATAACGTCATTTGCCTTTCCGATGTAGTTTTGGACAAATGCCTCGTCTACAAATTTAATGGACGGCTGAGTAAGCATAGTATCATTGAGAGGATCGTAAATAGTCTGAATAACTATCTTTGCTTTCGGAGCAACCTTCTTTATCTCCTCGTTTATTTTATCGAGATTGGAAGCAAAATTGTCGATCAGAGCTTGCATAGAAGCATCGATCGTGTTCTTTTTCTCGGCATATGAAGCCTTGAGCACTTCCGTCGCCGCCTCATCCGCTTTCATAAGCGACTGTACAAGCGCAGCACCCTCGTCGAGTGACGATATACTTGCCCCCGTAACATCCGCAAGTGCCACAAAAAGAGGCAACATAAGATCGTTTCCGCCTGCGGTTATAAGTATAAGATCAGCATCCTTAAGCATTGCGGAGTTGACCTTGATCTTGTTAAGGATATCATTGGATTTATATCCGTCTACCGCAAGATTGAAAAAGCTCTCTCCATAGATAAGATCATATTCTTTTGCGATCGCATTGGCGAAGTTTTGAACAGTTTTATTGGGAGAACCCGCTACATAGTTCGCCAGACCGTAACCGGATGATATTGAGTCACCTACGACTACGAGCTTTTTGTATGAACCCGTATCAGCCGGCTCGGTAGTGGATTCCGCCGAGGTCTCGGTAGGTGCTTCCGTAGGAGCTTCGGTCGGTGCTTCGGTAGGAGCCTCGGTGGGCTCATCGGTCTTTTCCGTCGGTTTATCCGTCGTTTGTGCACCGTGATCGTTCGTACTCTCATCCGTGTTTTTTTCCGTATTGCCGTTGTCGCACGATACGAGCGACAGAAGCATAGCAGATATAAGCAAAAACACGGTCAAAACAATAGTTGTTTTTTTCATTCAATTCCCTCTCTTATATAATATCATTAAATATTGAGACCCGAAGTTGCTTTACTCGAAGTCATTTTTTAAAGCGTCTTCCCGTACTCTCAAGGAAGAGCCTCAGTGCAAGTGTCCAATCTGTCTGGATGATGTCATAACCTCTGTCGGCAAGCCAGCCCCATCCGCCCTCGGGATCGTACGCCAACGAATAGTCATCCGAATGGCCGCCGGCGAGCTGCCTCTTATAGTTGTAGATAATACCGTTTGACCAAACGAGCTTACCGTCGGCGTGCAGTTTGTCCGCAAACGCCTGCGTTCCTATGTCGTTATTCTCATCGTCAAAAACGAGCTCAACACCAACATAATTTATATTTCTTCCCTTGAGCATCTCGTGTACGCCCTCATCTTTTTTGATAATGGGCAGATACGGAATTTCGGGAGCATAGGATTCGATAATATCGAGGAACTCCTTCTTGGGCGCGGTCTTGACCACTATCTGATCGAGCATATCGTGACGCCTTATCGCATCCGAAATTTCCTTGGGAAATTCCCAGAACTTATCTATGTTGATAAAGCAGCGGTTCTTATATCTCTCAAATATCTCGTCAAGTGTACACAGTCCCCACTCGGTTGGCGTTCTGTCGTAATTCACATAGCGAAGCTCTTTTATCTCGCTGTCGTGCATATCGCGTATACAACAATCTTTGTAGAGATGTATAGGCTCCATTTTGGGATGAAAGCTGTAAAGAGTACCGTCCGCACTCATATTCGCGTCGATCTCTATCATATCTGCGCCGTGTGAGAGTGCGATATCATAAGCCGCGATAGTATTACATGGAATATTTCCTCCGCTTGCTCCTCTATGCGCCGCAATAATGATCCTTTCGGATGCCGCTTCCTTTAAATTCATTGCCATTGCTCTGATCATTCCTTTCCGAAACAGCGTAATTTTTTACGCTATCATTATATCATTATTATTCGATTTTTGCAATATATTTTTCAAATATTGAATTAAAAAATACAGGATCGCTTTTTGCCCTTGACAACAGGAACAGAAATTGTTAGAATATATCTGTAAATACTCACATTGGAGGAAAACCATGAAAATCCCAAGCCCGTTTTCAAGATTCGCAAGGATCATATCTCTGATCTTTGCGTTGATCCTTTTGATTTCTACGTTGTCTCTTCTCTGCTCGTGCGATAACGACGATCCCAAGGATACCGACTCCAATCAGCTGACTGACACCCAAGAACCGTCACAAAGCGTCTCGGAAAGTGTTACAGATGAAATATCGGAGGAACCATCAAACTTGGAAAGACCTACCGAAACTCCAACAGAAGCTCCGACAAAAGCATCTACCGAAAAGAAAGAAGAACCAAAGGAGGACGTTGCAGTGTTGCCCGATAAAGTAACCGATTACGTTGCAAACAATCCCGAGAATATGAAAGCACTATGGATCTCTCAATTTGACCTTGCGAACATTTATACTCTCGATGGAGCTCAAAGAAATCAAGAAAGCTTTACAACCTTCATAAAGAAAATCCTCTCGAACACTGTGGCAAACGGATTTAACACCGTAATAGTACAAGCGAGACCGTATGCAGACAGTATGTATCCTTCCGAAATATATCCTCAATCTCGATTTATCAACGGTAAATACGGTAAATATTCCTCGTACGACCCGTTGGCGATAATCGTTGAAGAGGCACACGCGCTCGGCCTTTCGGTTCAAGGATGGATAAACCCCATGAGATGTATGACGACCACCGAGATCAAGTCTGTCGGAGACGAATATAAGATCAAACAATTTTATAATGACAATACGAAAAAAGGCAGATATATAGTTGCCGTAAATAGCTATTACTACCTGAACCCTGCATATCCCGAGGTCAGACAGCTCATCGTTGACGGTGCAAAAGAGCTTATGGAGCATTACGCACTCGATGGACTGCATATGGATGATTACTTCTATCCTACAACGGAAAGCTCATTTGATACAGCCGCGAGAAAGGAATACAATACCGAAAATTTAAGCGTAAAAAACTTCCGCAGAGATGCTTTGAACAAGCTCGTATCCGAGCTTTACACGGCAGTAAAAGAGGTTCGCCCCTCTGCCCTCTTCGGTATCAGCCCATCGGGCGTTATGAATACGGTATATGAGTCACACTGTGCGGATATATATACTTGGTGCAAAGACGAGGGATACATAGATTACATATGCCCTCAGATCTATTTCGGATTTGAGCATGCTACATGCCCGTTTGACAAGACCTTTGAAAAATGGATCAATATCGTAAAGAATCCAAACGTCAAGCTCTATGTCGGAATATCTCTCGGAAAGGCTAAGTCTAAAGAAGACAAATATGCAGGCTCGGGCAAAAACGAGTGGGTAGAACACGATGACATCATCTTGCGTGAGCTTCAATATCTTTCCGGAACGGAAAAATGTGATGGCGTGGCATTCTTCTGCTATCAATATTTCTACGATCCGAAAAGCAGTTTCCCGGTCTCCGAAACCAAGAAGGAACGCGATAATTTCATTCCCTACTTTAAGGATATGTTCAATCAGAAATGATCACGACCCACATATGCAAAGGGCTGTCGCGCTGATGCGCGACAGCCCTTCTTTCATTTATCGATCAACATCGTTGACTTGATCGCTCGGGATAGTGTAATTATCAGTTGTAATTGCCGCATCCGCAGCCACAGCCGTTGCTGTTAGAGCAAGTTCCGTTACCGCAAGTAAGGAGAAGGAATACAACTATGAGGATCCAAATGCAGTTGTTGTTAAAAAGATCGCAAAGACAGTTCATACTATTTACCTCGTAATTAATTTGATTTTGAGGAATTATCATCCTCGATATCATTTTATGTCGATAAATAAATATTGCCACTGCTTTTTGAGCTTTTTTGCCGTCACCGCGGTTTTACTCTGCCGATCCGCCCTTGCCGTCGGTATCAGGATGAAGCGTCAAAGAATCCGTATTCAAAAAATCGTATGCCCTTATGAGGGTATCTGTCGGTATATCCGCATAATCGTGGCATTTCGTGCACCTTACTCTTATGCAGGATTCCAGCACCTCGACCTCATATTCGCTGTCAGCATTATGCTCGCCGCAACTGCAACGAATAGCCCCCGCCTCGTCGAGATCGTGTATTACGAACATTATGATGTCGTATATTTGAGGATCCGTAAAGACCTTCTCGGATTCCCGGTGCAGAGACTCAAAGCTTTCAATTCCGTTTTCTTCGAGCATATCAAGAAGCGCAAGCTCGCTTCTCGCAAGCTCAGCTTTTACGTGATTTTCATTTCCGATAAAGCATACCTCGACCCCCGAGTACGGACAGGAAAGAGTAAATATCTCTTTATCGAAAAACACAGAGGGACCGAGTACGAAATTGTGGGGCTTTGGACAGATGATACACGGAACACTAAGTCGTATCTTTTTATCATTTGTATATACTATTGACATTTCGCTTTTTCCGCAGGGGCATTTAAGCTTTACCATATCTGCACTCAAGGTAAACAGCCCCACGATACTAATTACACCGCCGCCACAATGAGGGCAACGGTATGCCACTGTCGTTTGCTTGGAATCAAGTACCATCATTCATTTCCTTATCAGTAATATTTTTGGGTAGCGCACAGGAATTCTGTCCTTTTCAGTATATGCCGTGCCATTACCTATTGTCTTTTGTTTTATTATCAGCGGTCAGAACCGATCTTGATATTATTGATAACTCTCTTTTTTACCTTTATGTTTGCGGTATCCTGCGCCTTATCATACCAATCCGAATATTTCTTTTCAACTAACGAATTTCTGACTTGAACCAACGCAAGAGGATCTCCATCTCCGGCATAGTAGAATATATGCAGGCCGTAATCGCTTTCGATGATCTCGCAATCTCCGATCTTGCGATCATCCGCGTATATCCATGTATCCATATTTTTGACCATATCGCCCTTTGCGACATTTTCATAAAACACGGTTTTGTCATTGCTCTTTTCCTTTGCAATGCTCTCAAACCTTTCAGGAGTAAGCGTCTCGGACGTAAGTTCTTTGAGGATCTCTTCGGCTTTCTCCTTCATCACATCCTCGTTATAATCATAATTTTCATTATGAAGAAGGATGTGCCCGAGTCTTCTTGTCAAAGTCATATCCCGATCTGCTTCATTCGTTGCCTCAAACGCGGCGTTGACATCCTCATCGGTTATCATTTCTTCAAATGAAGCATTCAGATATTCCGAATATTTCTTTGCCAGGATCTCACACTCCAAAATGATCTTCAGATCCTCCTCGGTGATCTTGTAGTTGTAAAGATATTCCAAATATTGATCAATAGTCATATTTCCCGCCGTAAGACTGGCTATTCTGTACTCCGATAAGGTGCTCTCAATATTTGATCTGTCCGTGTCGTCAATAGCTATACCCGCACGAGCAGCATCCTCGCAGTATACAAGAAGCGAGACCATCTTATCTGTAGCCCTGTTGACTAACATATCATACCAGGTAGTCTTACCCTCGTATATCATTTCATCAAGCTCAAGACTTTCATCGTAGCCGTGCTCCTTCATCTCTTCTTCAGTAAGAGCTCCCGCGCACATTATCATATAGTACACAAATGCACCGTCACTGAAGCCGTAATGCTCACCGGCGATAACGCCGTCGGCATATTCCACGTTACTGCAAGATACCGTGCTGAGACACATAACGGCAATAAGCAACAAAGAAATCGCTTTTACGGCAGTACCGCCCATTCTCTTTTCATTATGAAACATATTTATTATTCCTTTCGGTAATTGATCTATTACCACAATTCAATATCCAATATTATCCTTACTATACAAAACGGCACGGAAGTGATCCGTGCCATCTTGCAGTTATTTACCGGTAATGACTTTCGATCACCGGATCGATCAATATTTTATTGTGATCAGAGAGTAACGTTTGAAATTGCCTTTTCGTTTACGTTTACCTTGAACTCTTTGCTCTTTGCTTCGAACCAATCCTCAAGCTCATCGGAGACGAAGTCTGCCTTAGCGCACTCGTACCAATACTCGTGACCGTCGCCATCATAGTACATAACGTGCCAACCGTAATCCGTCTCAACAAGACCCGTGTCGCCGACCTTTCTTACGACATCCTTGTAATCCTCGAGGCTGAAGAGCCAATTGTTGAAGTTGTCGGCCATAACGCCCTCTTTTACGCCTTCGTAGAATACACCGGAGTCATCGGTATACTTTTCTCCGAGTTTTTCAAAAGCATCCTTTGTCAGCTCGCCCGCAAGGTACTCATCCAAGATCTTCTTAGCTTCCTTCTTAGCTTCCTCGCTTGCTTCCTTCTTCTGCTCAGCCGTAGCCGTGGAGGAAAGATTCGTACTTACAAGTATGTGACCTACGTTCTTTGTGGGAGATTCGTCAAGTGCGGCAGCCTTAACAAGATAAGCAACCGTTACGGTATACTTGCCGGATTTCTCCTCGTCTTCCTTGTTTGTGGCGTTTGTGAAGATGTCGCCTTCTTTTGCGGCAGGAACAGGCTCTTCGTCCTTTTTGTCCTCTTCCTTATCGTCATCTTCCTTCTTATCCTCGTCTTTTTCGTCCTCGTCCTGAACGGCATCCTTTACCTCAGTACCGAAGATCCATTTGCCGAGATCGGAAGTGATATTGTAAGTGCCGCTTTCTGTGAGAGCCTTCTCCATAGCCGTTTCTACGGATTTCTTAACATCCTCTTCCATCTTTTTGATAACGGCTTCCTCAGCCTCTTTATCCGTAGCGTCCTTATTCTTATCCTTGTATTCCTCAAGTCTCTTGTTATACTCGGACTCCTTCAAGGTCTCATACTGCTCATCATAGATTATCTTGTCGAGAGCCTCTTTGAAATCATCGTATGTTTCGGTCTTTTTAAGAGTCTCAGCGTATCCGTCATATTTAGCCTTAAGCGCATCATACTTTTCCTGTGCAGTTTTCTTAGCTGCCTCGTATTCCTCTTGGGTCTTGTAATCAGCCTCTTTTATCTCTTTGTTAGTTGCAGTCCAGCTAAAGCTCATATAATCCGCAACAAGGTACTTTGTGATATAGTCCTTTACCTGCTTATCTACGTCAGCATCTGTTACGCCGTCCTTGATCTCGTCATATCTGATCTCGGCATACTTAGCATAAAGCTGAATGAGCTCGAGACAATCACGAACGTCCTTTTCCTTTACGCCGCTACCGTAAGCCGCGGTTATGTATCCGGAAAGAGAATATCCGTTGGAGTTTGCACTCGTCTCGATAGCATCGATCGCTTTTTCGATATCTTTGATATCATCGTCGTCAAGCTTAACGCCCTCTGCCTTTGCGGCCTCACAGTATACGAGATACTGTTCGAGCTCCGATGTTGTAAGATCCATAAAATAATCATACCAAGTATCGGTCTTATCTTCCGTCATACTGCAAAGCTGATCCTTGAGCGACTTAGAGAAGTCAAGTCCGAGATAGCTTATATACGAATAGTAATTGTTGTAGAATGTGTTGACTTGAGC
>CAYYND010000013.1:0-24435 GCA_964472845.1 uncultured Lachnospiraceae bacterium
TTCCGCCTTGAGCTTCGGACGCGCGGTAAACATCATAGACGGCGGTGTATAGTCAAGCAGATCGACGGTTGCCGAGCACTCCGATCCGCACGAGCCTGCGCCCTTTGAACGTATGAGTCCGCCGAGCATCTTAAGAGTCGTCTCAACGCTGTTCCCTGCGGTCAGCATTTTTTCAAGAAACACCGAGCAAAGCTCCGAGGTGAATGCCGCGTTCTCGCCCGTTCCCATTCCGTCGCTGATAAGGGCATAAAGGTGATCCTTTCGGCTGACGAACACGTTTACGGTATCTCCGCAGTTTGAAGTTTGGGGGTACGCTCCGTCTTTATCCTTTTTCAGCGTCGACATAAGATCCCCGTCACCGACGGGCGCGTCTCCGACGCTCTGTGTACGGCTCACGGCATCTCTGCCGTCGGTATCAAATGCGCCCGAAAGCTTTCCTTCAAAGCTATGTGAAAGTATTCTATCCTCATCTGCGGCGACGGTTCTGCACACGCATTCCGCCTTGAGCTTCGGACGCGCGGTAAACATCATAGACGGCGGTGTATAGTCATCTCCGTTATGAAAGGTGGGACCGACGAGCTGATATCCGCTCAGCTTTTCGATATCCTCGCGCAGGTGATCCGAATATATCGCCGCGCGGAGCGGTCCCATACCGCGCGCGATTATCTGTTTTCTTCTGCCGCCGAAGCAAACGACGGTAGTCTGACCGAAGCCGCATTCGTACAGGTATTTACTTATCGATTCAGCGAGCGCGGAATCGTTACTGTATTCCTCATCGTCCGAGGTAAGCGTATCGCAAAGTATGCGAGCCATACCCTCATAATCCAGGGCGAAGACCTCAGTCTTCTCGCTTTTCAGTGCCTCCTCGGTCATCTTCGCGCAGCTTCGGTTGATCTGTGATATGATATCCTCGGTATGAGCACATCGGTCAAGCAGGTATTTCGGCAAGCAATCAAGCTCTACTCTGCCGTGCGTATGGAGATGCTCGGAAAGCTTGCCGAGCACATCAAGCGTTGAGGAATATTCGAGCCCCCAGCACATCTCTCGGTCGGGGCAACCCGGGCAAAAGAGATCAAAGGCTCCGTCGCACATTCTGCGCAGGTCAAGCACGCTCGGTCGGCGCAATCTGTCGCTGAGGTTATAGAACATCTCGGAGAGCGAGGAGAAGGCACCGGACAGAGCCTTCAGCTGCTCGTCTCGGTTACAAAGGCGAGCCGAAGCACGTGCCTCGCTTTCGCTTATAACGCCCCCCGACTTTTCCTTTTGAGCTCCGAAGGCCTGCCCCATATCCGTCTTTGATATTCTGTCAACGGTCAAAAATATCACGCCTCCTATCGCCATAGCGGGAAGCCATGAGGTGAGTGCCGACGTTCCGCTTATGTATCCGCCCCAGACGGCACCGCAAAGGCAGGCGCTGATGACGGCGCTCGTCGGAGAGATCTTATAGAGAAGCGAGGCGACGGCTCCCGCCATCATAAACAGGGGTGCCGCGGCAATACTCGAAGCCGCTCCCATAACGAGCCCGAGCAGAGCGGCTTTCGGAGCGTTATTGGATCTTCCGAAGCTGAGCGTCAAAATGAAGGCGACTATGGCGGAGAGCGAAAGCGTACCGAGCTCGATCGGACGCATAGCGTACACAAGCCCGAAGGCGAGGGCGAGCTTGGATATCCGCTCCGCCCACGGAACGATGAGAGCTATACGCTTATTTTTTCCTTTAAGACTTGCGACAAGTTCCGTGTCAAAGCAAAATCCGAGCAACGGAACCGCCGCACAGGTGACCGTAGCGGAAAAGAAGACTCCCGCGAGGTCATAATATCTGAATCCTCCGGAAATAAGTCGGTATATACCGATGACAAAGGATATTACCATTGCCGTCAAAAGGCGCGAGATGAGCTTGTCCTCGAAGAGTGAGTGCTTTTTTTCTCGTTCAAGCGGTATCGATCGGCTCGCGCCCCTTGCGCTGTCATCCGACATAAGCGAGAGGAATATACGCATAAGCACGAGCGCGCTGTAAGTACATATGTAGATCATCGGCGTTTTGTCGCCCGACGCCGCGCCGATCACGGAGCCGATGAGCAGTGCGGGGACCGAAGATGCAGCCGCCGCGAGCGCCGCGAGCCCCAACGGGCGCGTATTGAACGGCAGTACGAGCGAAGAAAGCAGATAGCCTATTCCCGTAAAGAGAATAAAGACCGTTATGCTTTTTACGGCGCGGTATATGTTCTTTTTCTTTTCGAGGACTCGTCCGAAGGCAGGCTCGCCTCGGCTTTTGTCCGCAAACGGTGTTTTTCTTTGCATTTTATGACCATTCCTTTCGTAATAAGCCTCCGAAAGTTATTTTTTCGGAGATTTTAATACTTGTTTTTGACCTTTTGAGATCCTGTAACTCTGACACGATAATATTTTACAACCTTCAAGCCGCAAAATCGGTCGAAAAAGGCGAGGCGGAATTTTCGGTTATCGTGCGGACATCTGTCGCTTTTTGCTTATTTGGTGAGGTTTTGTCGCAACAGGTCGCTTTAGGGCTCGGAAAGCGTCGCAAAATCAGACACGATGTCGGGAAAGATCAGGAAAAGATAATGCAAAGTTTTGATTGACAAACGGCTGGGGCTTTGATATAATTAAAACGATGAATAACTTTGGAAGGAGACGAGCGTATGTCGGAGATGATCACATCCACGCAAAGAGCACGCACTGCCTGCTTTACGGGGCACAGGCGTATACCAAAGGAACTTGAGGACGAGATCTTAAGAGCTGTCAAAAGGGTCATAGTTTCACTTTATGACGAGGGGTACCGCCATTTTGTGGCAGGCGGTGCTTTGGGCTTTGATACGATAGCCGCGCGCGCCGTGCTCGCCGCAAAGGGATATTACGGCGATGTTACGCTTGAGCTTTGTCTGCCGTGCCGCAATCAAACGGAAAAATGGAACGAGAGCGACCGCGAGCTATATGAATTTATCAAGCTCCAGGCAGACGAGGTCAAATATCTTCACGACTGTTACACGAGCGGATGTATGCATGAGCGCAACCGCGCGATGGTGGACAAGAGCTCGTTCTGCATAGCGTATATGATCAAGCAAAACGGCGGCACGGCATATACCGTGAAGTATGCGAACGGTAAAGGGCTGCGTATGTGCAACATAGCCGATATGATCTGACGTTATGGCAGAATCGATCAGAACCGTACTTTATTATGCGGCAGTGGGGCTTAACTTCCTGTTGTGTCCGCTTTGCGTTTTCGTCTTGCTCGGAGCTTGCACCTCGTTCTGCCGAAGGACGGTGAACAGACTCCTCTCGGACACCTTCGGATTTAATGCCGTCAGAATAACGGCTTTTATCGGCACGCCCGTGCACGAGCTCGGACACGTGCTTATGTGCTTGATCTTCGGTCACAAGGTCGAGCGAGTGCGTTGGTTTCCCGATCGCAAGTCGTCGGCGGCGCTCGGCTCGGTCGCTCACACTTACAACAGAAAAAGCTTTTACCAAAAGCTCGGGCTCGTGTTCATAAGCATAGGGCCTATGTTCAGCGGCCTCGGATTTATTATGCTCGTTATGTGCTTCTGCTTTCCCGAGGCATTATCTGCTTGCCTTGCGGCGGCTAAAGGCGCGACGTCAGGTGGAGCTTCTGCCGTTGCGGAATGCGTGAAGGCGTTTTTTGTCGGAGCGTTCGGCGGCACTACCGCCCCGTGGGTGCGAGTTATCGGAGCGCTGCTGATATGTTTTGTGTGCCTGCATCTCGAGCTTTCACGCGCGGATATCAAAAACGGGCTTGCCGGGCTTCCTTGCTATGCTGTGCTCGCTCTTTCGGCGGCTCTTGTCGCAGCTCTTGCGGATATTTGGATATATAACGGTGTGCTCGGTGCTGTGCTCGGTTTTATAAACTCTGCGACAGTGTTTATTTTGGCTCTGTTCGTACCGTGCCTGTGCTTTTCCCTATCACTTGTGCTGTTGGCGTTTTTGCTGAGATGTATCGCGTATATATTCGGCAAAAGATAGGGCGAGGATCGGTATATTTGAGTGTGAACAAAAACGAATGATAACAAATGACAGTAAATGGAGATCGTTATGTCTGAAAACAAAAAAGAGACTTCCGAGGGAGCACTTAAGATAAAAGCGGCACAAGTCACAAGCATCCTCAAGGAGCGGTATCCGAATGCCGTCTGCTCGCTTGAATGGCGCGGCGAGCCGTGGAAGCTGCTTGTTATGGGACGGCTTTCGGCGCAGTGCACGGACGCCAAGGTAAACGTGGTATGTGTTGAATTATTTGAAAAGTATCCGACCGCCGACGCGCTTGCCCGTGCGGATATTGAGGATATTGAGCGCATCATACGTCCTTGCGGATTGTACAAAACCAAAGCGCGGAACATAAAGGACGAATGTCGTATGCTGATTGAAGATCACGGCGGGATCCTGCCAAACGATATGGATACGCTTTTGAGGTTTCCCGGCGTGGGCAGAAAAATCGCAAATCTGGTGCTGGGGGATGTTTACAAGATCCCGGGGATCGTTGCTGATACGCATTGCATACGGATATGCGGACGGCTCGGATTTTATTCGAGCGAGAGCAAGGATCCCGTAAAGGCAGAGAGTGTTATGGCGGCTCTTGTCGAGCCGTCGGAGCAAAGCGATTTTTGCCATCGGATGGTGCTTTTCGGGCGCGAGGTATGTCGATCGCAGAGACCGCTTTGCGGCGAGTGCCCGTTGGCGGAGATCTGCGATGCGAATGTTGAAGAAAAGTCGAGGGTTTAGAGGAATATTTTTAGATCGAGCGGTCGAAGGCAGAAACCTGCTTTCGACGCTTTTTTTGAATTTTTTGTCTTTTTTCTGTCACTTTCTTGCCGATCAACGTTTTTTTAGTTCATTTCTTGCCGCTCGGCAAGAAAGTGACAGAAAAAATAGTTGAGCGACAAAAAGTAAGGCAAAAATCTTTAGTCAGCATACAGAGATTTAAACAGACTAAACTCCATAGCCACTTTTTCTTTTGGCACAAGAGGCGCAAAATGAAATATTAAATAGAAACGCCGCAAGCAGAGCGTCGCTCCGAGCCTCGATCGCTTTTTAGTTCAAGACAATTATTTGTCTTTAATTGCCTTTTTGGAATAAAAACATATTATAAAAGGTGTAAATTTTTAATTAAATCCCTTTACAATATTGCATTTATGTGATATGATATATAATGGCTTTTTGCGAAAGTGATATCTCATATTCCCAAAAAGCCGAAATATGCAAAAAAACGTATAAAATTTTAAATTTATAAATCAAAAACAGGAGGTTAATATCCATTATGGCAATAGCAAGAAAAAAAGTGTCAATGGATGGTAACACAGCCGCCGCTACGGTATCGTATGCGTTCACTGAGGTTGCCGCAATTTATCCTATCACCCCCTCATCCGTAATGGCAGAGCTCACCGACGCTTGGTCGGCTACGGGTCTCAAGAACATTATGGGCGAACAGGTAAGAGTTATGGAGATGCAGTCCGAGGCAGGTGCCGCAGGTACCGTACACGGCTCTCTCGCCGCAGGCGCTCTCACAACTACTTACACCGCATCACAGGGTCTGCTCCTTATGATCCCGAATATGTACAAGATCGCAGGCGAGCTCCTTCCCAACGTTATCCACGTTTCCGCAAGATGTGTTGCATCGCACGCGCTCAACATTTTCGGAGATCACTCCGACGTTTACGCTTGCCGTCAGACAGGCTACGCTATGCTCGCTGAGTCCAACCCTCAGGAGGTTATGGACCTCGGTGCTGTCGCACATCTTTCAACTATAAAGGGCAGAGTTCCCTTCCTTAACTTCTTCGACGGCTTCCGCACCTCGCACGAGATCCAGAAGATCGAGGTATGGGACTACGACACGCTCGCAGAGATGGTAGACAAGGAAGCTATCGCTGAATTCCGCGCAAGATCCATCAACCCCGAGCATCCCGTTCTCCGCGGTTCTGCCGAAAACGGAGATATCTTCTTCCAGCACAGAGAGTCCTGCAACCCCTACTACGAGGCACTTCCCGCTATCGTTGAGGATTATATGAATCAGGTCAACGAGAAGATCGGAACCGATTACAAGCTCTTCAACTACTACGGTGCTCCCGACGCTGACAGAGTTATCGTTGCTATGGGTTCGGTTTGTGACGTTGCGGAGGAAGTCATCGACTATATGATGGCAGCAGACGAGAAGGTAGGTCTCGTTAAGGTACGTCTTTACAGACCTTTCGTAGCCGCAAAGCTTGCAGAGGCGCTCCCCAAGACTGTCAAGAAGATCGCAGTTCTTGACAGAACGAAAGAGCCCGGCTCTCTCGGCGAGCCTCTTTACCTTGATGTTGTTACCGCTCTTGCAGAAGAGGGTGTTTCCGCAAAGATAGTCGGCGGTCGTTACGGTCTCGGTTCCAAGGATACTACTCCCGCATCCATCTTCGCCGTTTACGAGAACCTCGCGCAGGATAAGCCCAAGAACGGCTTCACGATCGGAATCGTTGATGACGTTACGGGGCACTCGCTCGAAGAGAAGCCCGCTCCCGACACGGCTCCCGCAGGCACGATCGCTTGCAAGTTCTGGGGTCTCGGCGGCGACGGCACAGTCGGTGCGAACAAGAACTCCATCAAGATCATCGGTGACCACACCGACAAATTCATTCAGGCATATTTCCAATATGACTCCAAGAAGACGGGCGGCGTAACCATCTCGCACCTTCGTTTCGGCGACACGCCCATCAAGTCTCCTTACTATGTAACAAAGGCTAACTTTGTTGCCTGCCACAACTATTCATACATCCTCAAGGGATACAAGATAGTTGAGGACGTTAAGCCCGGCGGCACGTTTATGCTCGACTGTCCTTGGACGGTAGACGAGCTTGACGAAATGCTTCCCGCAAGCGTTAAGTCCTACATCGCAAACAACAACGTTAAGTTCTATATAATCAACGCGACCGACATTGCCGCAAAGCAGATCGGTAACGCAAAGGTAAAGAACACCGTTCTTCAGTCGGCATTCTTTGCGCTCGCAAACATCCTTCCCAAGGACGAGGGCATTGAATATATGAAGAAGATGGCTTACAAGTCCTACATAAAGAAGGGCGAGGCCATCGTTGAGCTCAACTACAAGGCTATTGAGGCAGGCGCTAACGCTATGACCGAGGTATCCGTTCCCGAGTCCTGGAAGAACGTCGCTCCCGACGCTCCCGTAGCAGAGGCAACCGGAACACGTCCCGAGCTCGTTAAGTTCGTCAACAACATTCTCCGTCCCGTTTCTCTTATGAACGGTGACAGCCTCCCCGTATCCGCATTCAAGGGTATGGAAGACGGTACCTTCCCGCAGGGTGCTGCCGCTTATGAGAAGCGCAGTGTTGCGGTATATGTTCCCGAGTGGAATCCCGAAAAGTGCGTACAGTGCAATATGTGTTCCTTCGTATGTCCTCACGCGGCTATCCGTCCTTACGCTATGACAGAGGAAGAGGCGGCAAACGCTCCCGCGGCTACAAAGTTCACAGAGAAACCCGCACTTAAGACAAATTACAAATTCACGGTAGCGGTAAGCCCGGCGGATTGTATGGGTTGTACCCTCTGCGTTAAGGCTTGCAAGCTCGGTTGCCTTACAATGGTTCCGATCGCTACGCAGGCAGATCAGCAGGCACCCTTCGATTACGCAGTTGCAAACGTATCCGAAAAGGATCTTCCTTACGGTCTTGCAACCGTAAAGGGCAGCCAGTTCAAGCAGCCTCTGCTTGAGTTCTCCGGCTCTTGCGCAGGTTGTGCCGAGACATCTTATGCACGTCTCGTAACACAGCTCTTCGGCGAGAGAATGTACATCTCCAACGCAACGGGATGCTCGTCCATTTGGGGCGGCTCGGCTCCCGCTACGCCTTACACGGTAAACAAAGAGAGCGGAAGAGGTCCCGCTTGGGCTAACTCCCTCTTTGAGGACAACGCAGAGCACGGTCTCGGTATGGCTCTCGGTCAGAAGGCTATCCGCGAAAGACTCATCAAGAAGGTATCGGCTCTCGAAACTCCTTGCGAGAAGTGCCGCGGCATCGTCGATGAGTACCTTAACACGGTAGAAGACGGCGAGGCGAACGAAAAGGCTACGAAGGCGCTCGTTGCTCTTCTTGAAGAGTGGGCAGCCAACGGCAACGAAGCCGCTAAAGAGATCCTTGCGGAAAAGAACTACCTCTCCAAGAAGTCCATCTGGATCTTCGGCGGCGACGGTTGGGCATATGATATCGGATTCGGCGGTCTTGACCACGTTCTGGCTTCGGGCGAGGATGTAAACGTATTCGTATTCGATACCGAGGTATATTCCAACACGGGCGGACAGGCGTCCAAGGCTTCACAGGTAGGTCAGGTCGCACAGTTCGCGGCTGCAGGTAAGGCTATCGGCAAGAAGAATCTCGCCGAAATCGCTATGTCCTACGGCTACGTATACGTTGCACAGGTCGCTATGGGCGCGGATATGAACCAGCTCCTTAAGGCTCTTACAGAGGCTGAGGCATATCACGGACCTTCCCTCATCATCGGCTACGCTCCTTGCGAGATGCACGGTATCAAGGGCACGATGCAGAACTGCCAGCTCGAGATGAAGAGAGCCGTTGACGCAGGTTATTGGCATATGTTCAGATTCAACCCCGCAGCAGTTGCAGAGGGCAAGAATCCGCTCACGATAGACTCCAAGGCTCCCACGGCAAGTTACAGAGACTTTATCACGAACGAGACACGTTACAGCCGTCTGGCTCAGCAGTTCCCCGCTCGTGCAGAAGAGCTCTTCTCCAAGGCTGAGACGCTTGCATCGGCTAAGTATGCAAGACTTCTTAAGCTTTCAAGCCTCTATGAGTCATAATAGAGAAATCGGAACAAATAGAATGATTTAAAAAAATCCGGGCTGTTGCTTTACGTGACAGTCCGGAATTTTTTGTGCTGTTTCATATATGGTGCTTGACATATTCCAAATATAGTGTTAAAATTTATTAAGCCTTTAATTTGAATCACGGAGGACAATCTTATGAAGCTCGATCTTAACAAATATCGCGACAAGGTGTACGCCTGCTGGCTCGGCAAAAACATCGGCGGAACGATGGGGGCACCCTACGAAGGTGCGCGCCAAATGAACGACATAAAAGGATTTGCGACCGATGCAAACGTCGTTCTTCCAAACGATGACCTCGATCTTCAGCTTATGTGGCTGATCGCAGTCGAAAAATGCGGCATTGCAGGTCTCGACTCAAAGCGTCTCGGCGAGTTTTGGCTCAGTTACATTACTCCGCATTGGAACGAATACGGCATCTGCAAAACGAATATGGGGCTCGGAATACAGCCCCCGCTTTCGGGAGACTGCTTCAATAATTGGAAACATTCAAACGGCGCGTGGATCCGCACCGAAATATGGGCATCTCTCGCTCCCGGCGCGCCCGATATTGCAATGAAATACGCCTATGAGGACGCAACCGTCGATCACGGCACAGGCGAAGGGACGGTCGCGGCTATGTTCGTGGCGGCCATCGAGAGTGCGGCTTTCGCTGTGGATGACATACGCACACTGATAAACATAGGACTTTCAAAGATCCCCAAAGAATCAAGACTTGCGCAAAGCATACGCCTGCTTTTGCAGTGCCGCGACGAGGGAATGGATTACAGAGATGCTCGAAACGTCATTCTCAAGCAAAACGCGGACATCGGAGACGGCTGGTTTGAAGCTCCGTCGAATGTCACTTATGCCCTGCTCGGACTTTTATGGGGCGATGGCGACTTCAAAAAGTCGATGATATACGCCATAAACTGCGGCGATGATACCGACTGCACGGCGGCGACCGTTGGCTCGATACTTGGCATACGGGGCGGCACCGCGGCAATTCCGGAGGATTGGCGCCGCCATATCGGCGACAGCATTATTACCGCGACGCTTGCAGAGTGCAGAATATCCGGGGGAACGCATCCTCCAAAAACCTGCACCGAGCTGACCGATCGTGTCGTAAAGCAGGTGAAAGGTGTGCTCGCATATCATAACGCCGACGTTGTGCTGACAAGCGGCGAGGAAGACATCCCCTCGGATATCGCGGAAAGATTCGTTTCCGATGATAAATTTGCAAGGTTGCTTTGCGCCCGCCCGCCCCGCTCCTTCCGCGTGGATTTTGAATACGCATCGGCGCTTGTGACGCTTTCGGACGAGCCGAGGATAGCTCCGTTTGAAAAATTCCGCATTCACGTAAGCTTTATAGGTGCGTGGCACGTATACGGCAACGCAAACTATTACCTGAGATTTCGTTGGCTCTTGCCCGAAGGCTTCCGCGTTGAAGGACCTCGCGGCGTTGTTCTGAACGCCAGAAACGCGCACAGCGACGGCAAAGCCGAGGTCGATTTTTATATAGTCGCTCCCGAACATCCCGAAGCGGTCAACCGTGTAGTCCTTGAAGCGTTGGCAGACGGCAGAGTGACAGCGGGTTATATGCCGATCACTTTACTGTCGTAAAGTTTTCAGGCGAGATGTGATTTCGCCCAAAAGCTTTGTCGAGCGACAAGAAATGACCGAAAAGCCATTGTAGCGGAACAAAAAGTCAAACAAGAAATCTTAGTCAGCATATAAAGATTAGTCAGCAAATAAAAACAGATTAAAATCCTTGGCCGCTTTTTGCCAAAAGAGGCACAAACCAAAAAGCCCCCGCGTCAAGAAGAGACGCGGGGGCAAAATATTGAAATTACGCCTCGGGAATAACTATCTCAACCTCTCTGCCGAGTGCGGCGGAACGCGCCAACCCGTCGATTATAGCTTGATTATAGATTATCTGCGATGTAGGAACGGGAGCTTTTCCGCCGTTCTTTACTGCCTCAACGAAGCTTCCGACCTTTGCGCCGACGCGATCAAACTTGCCGTCGCCTATTACGGGCACCTCGATCTCGGTCTGAAGTCCCTCTATCTCCTTATAGATCTTCATAGGTCCGCCGACCGTGCCGTTCCAGCACTCTGTCGAAGGAATACGCAAGCCGCCCTTGGTACCGAGGATGATCGTATCGCCGGGTGTGTCCATATTCATAGCCCACGAAATACGGAAATCGAGCACGATATCGCCCTCAAGGCGGACAAAACCGCCTGCAAAATCATCGACGCCGAATTTCTCGGCGTATTCCTTGGCTGTTTCGGGCTTATATCCGCAATAATTCGGATCTTTTCCGAATCGGTCGGAAACAAATCCCGTAGCGGTAAGGGGCTTCGGATGACCGATGGCGTTCATTATCATATCTATCGAATAGCATCCGATATCGCCGAGCGCGCCGATTCCTGCTGTGTCGTCTCTGATAAAGGAATCCTTACTTCCCGCAGGAATGCCGCGTCTTCTGCCGCCGCCCGTCTGAATGTAATACACTCTGCCGAGCTCGCCCGACTCGCAGATCTTCTTTATCATCTGCATATTGGGGTCAAATCTCGGCTGGAAGCCGATGGAGAGTATTCTTCCCGTCTCCTTTTCGACCTTCATCACCTCGACAGCCTCGTCGAGGGTAACGGTAAAGGGCTTTTCGAGCAGTACGTGGAGTCCTTTTTTCATAGCGGCGATAGCGCAGCACGCGTGCTGACGGTTATATGTACAGATGCTTACGGCATCGAGGTGCAGGCTTTCGTCGGCGAGCATATCCTCGTGATCCTTATAATCTGTTTTTACACCTTCGAGGTCATATTTTTTGAAGAAAGCCTCGGCTCTTCCCGGAATGATATCACAGCCTGCGACTATTTCGACATCGGATCTGCCGAGGTAGGCTTTAATGTGGGAATTGGCGATGCCGCCTGTTCCGATAAAGCCTATTCTGACCTTTTTTGATGTATCCGTTTTATTTTCCTCAACAGAGGCGAAGCTGTTGAGACCTTCCATTGATCTGTCTGACATTTTTTAATATGGCTTTAAAAAGTAAAGCCGTTCCTTTCGGGGATTTTTATTTTTGGGGATGATTTTTTCGTTTTTTGTTGTTGCTCGGGGAGGGGGCTGTTACTTTATTGCCGCTTAACAAAGCACAAAAAAACATCCTACAACATATCCCCGCGCCATCAGCGCGGGGATCAAATTTAAAATATATTAAACCTCGGGAATTACTATCTCGATCTCGCGTCCAAGCTCTGCCGACTTAGCTATGCCGTCAATAATTGCCTGGTTGTAAAGTATCTGAGATGTCGGAACCGGAGCTGCGCCGCCGTTCTTGACCGCGTCAAGGAAGCTGCGGATCTTAAGATTGAAGAGTCCGTCCTTCATTTTGATTATCGGTATCTCGGTCTCGACCTGCTGACCGCAAACCTCGTGATATATCTTCATAGGTCCGCCGACCGTGCCGTTCCAGCACTCTGTCGAAGGAATACGCAAGCCGCCCTTAGTACCGAGGATGATCGTGTCACCGGGTGTATCCATATTCATAGCCCACGAGATACGGAAATCGAGCACGATGCCGCCCTCAAGACGAATAAATGCTGCCGCAAAATCATCAACGCTGAACGCAGCGGCGTATTCCTCGCGTTTGCTCTTTGCATAGCCGCAGTAATTCGGATCCGTTCCGAAGAAAGCCGACTTATATCCCGATACCGTCAAAGGCTTCGGATATCCGATCGCATTGAGCACCATATCGAGCGAATAGCATCCGATATCGCCGAGCGCGCCGATTCCTGCCGTCTCGTCAGCTATAAAGCTGGTTCCGAACGGTGTGGGAATACCGCGTCTTCTGCCGCCGCCCGTCTGGATGTAGTATATCTCTCCGAGCTCACCCGACTGGCAGATCTTCTTTATCATCTGCATATTGGCATCAAGTCTGGGCTGGAAGCCGATCGAAAGCACCTTTCCGCTCTCCTTCTCGGCTCTCATAACCTCGACAGCCTCCTCGGTCGTTACCGTAAAGGGCTTTTCAAGCAATACGTTTACGCCCTTCTTGAGTGCGTAGATAGTGGGCTCGGCGTGCTGGCGGTTATAAGTACAAACGCTTACGGCATCGAGCTTAAGGCTCTCGTCGTCAAGCATTTCCTTATGAGATGCGTAGTCGGTCTTAACTCCCTCAAGCTCATATTTTTCAAAGAAAGCCTTTGCCTTACCCGGCACGAGGTCGCATCCTGCGACTATTTCAACGTCGGGCTGATTAAGGTATGCTCTCATATGCGAGCCTGCGATCCAACCGCATCCGATGATACCTATTCTGAGTTTTCTTGTTGCGTCGACGGTAGTCTTCGTCGCTTCGGTAAAGCTATTGAGTCCGTCCATGGATTTATCTGCCATTGCTGTATCCTCCGTTTATTGTGTTTTATTATGTATTTTTATTTTATTTATTTCAATTCGAATTTATCGTTTTTCGGTCACAGACCGAGGGTTTTTAAGTACTCGCGGCTCTTTTCTATACATTCCATAGGTGTAAGTCCCATACTTTCCTTATCCTGCTCGACGACTACCCACTCGGCACCCGCTTCCTCGGACGCCTTCAGTATCTCGGGGAAATTCTGAAGTCCGTAGCCTACGGGTCGGAACTCGAAATTGCCCGGGCGCTTCGGTGCTTGGCTTTCGATGCCGATAAGCTCGTACATATCCTCGCTCTTTTCGCCGTAAAAATCCTTAAGGTGAACGACGGGAGCTCTGCCCGAATATTTTCTTATGTAGTCGGACGGATCCTCGCCGCCAACATTTACCCAACAAACATCGAGCTCGGTCTTAAGAAGCTCTTCGGGTACCGTCTCATAGAGCAGATCGAGCGCGTATTTGCCGTCAAGCTTTATAAATTCAAAATCGTGATTGTGATAGAGCAGCTGAATTCCGAGCTCCTTCGCCGCCTTGCCGATAATGCTTATAAAGCCAACGATAAAAGGAAAGTTCGGCTGACCCGGACGGTGCTCGGGCTTAAGGTACGGAACGGCTACATATTTACAGCCTATCTCGGCGTAAGTCGAAAGAACGCCGTACGGATCATTGAGCATATCAACGAGCGGAACGTGCGCAGACACGGGAACGAGCCCTATCTCCTCGCACATAGCTCTGACCTCGGCGCCCGTGTGATCGTAAAGACCGGCAAATTCGACGCCATCGTATCCCATCGCCTTGATCCTTTCAAGCGTTTTCTTGAGATCCTTTGCCGCCTCATCTCTGACTGAGTAGACCTGTACTGCTACGGGTAATGACATAACGTTATCATCCTTTCTGATTGTTTTTTCGAGGGAAAGTTTAAAGAGCGTTTTTTCGTGGGAGCTTCTTGAAGAAGGTTTCCCCGGACCCCTTTAAGAACTTTAAAAGAGGGTTTTTAAGGGGCTTTTTGAAAGAAGTTTTCCAAAACTTTGTCTGCGGCTGTGGAAAAACGTCGGGCTGTGTCGAAACGTCTCGCGCCCTTCCGAACGTCCGCGCGGTCTTTTACGACCTGCCGCACACTTTTATCACTTTAATTATAAGACAATAAATGCGTTTTTTCAAGACACTTTTGGATAAATTCAAGACTTTTTTTGCTTTTGACATCAAAACTGTATGATTGCACAATTATCCGTATGCGTTTTTGTGCAATAAAGCAAGCGGCAAACGGACTTTTCCACAAAAGTTTTCCACAGGGTGTTAAAAAGTCAAAAATTCAGATCTCTATCGAATTATAAAGGAATGGCGGGATTTTTTCAAGACGATTTAGCAAATTTTAGTGAAACAAGGGCGTTTTTTGCATTTTCTTATCTGCCTTTCAAGCTTATCGTTAAAAAAGGCGGATAAGTGGGGAGTATGTTTAAATTTTTGTATGCTGATTAAGGTTTTTGCCTCTGTTTTTCTTTTGGCACAAGAGGCGCAAAATGAAATATTAAATAGAAAACGCCGTCAGCGTGCGAACTTGAGTATATTTTTTGATCTTTGAGAAATAACCGTTGAAAATATTGAAAATAATAAAGATATGTGGTAAAATATACATACCGTAGCGCGCGATTTTTTAATTTGCACAATTTTGTACGATTTTGCACGATTTTGCACGATTTTGCACGATACGGCAAACACAAAGAAAAGAGGCAAAAATATGATGATCACAAAAGACATAAAATACATCGGCGTAAACGATCACAAGGTCGATCTGTTTGAGGGGCAATATTCCGTGCCTAACGGAATGTCCTACAATTCCTACGCCATAATCGACAAAAAGATCGCGATTATGGATACGGTAGACGCCGCTTTTACCCACGAATGGCTCGACAATATCCAAAACACACTCGGAAGCCGCAAGCCGGACTACCTCATCGTCCAGCATATGGAGCCCGACCATTCGGCGAACATTATGAATTTCGCCAAAGCCTACCCCGAGGCAACAATAGTTTCCTCAGAAAAGGCGTTCACTATGATGAAAAACTTCTTCGGATACGCATTTGAGGACAGACGAATGATAGTCGGCGAGGGAGACGTTCTGTCGCTCGGAACTCACACGCTCACTTTTGTTGCGGCGCCGATGGTTCATTGGCCCGAGGTCATCGTAACCTACGACAGCTTCGACAAGGTGCTCTTCTCCGCCGACGGATTCGGAAAATTCGGTGCGCTCGACGTTGACGAGCCCTGGGCGGACGAGGCTCGCCGCTATTACATCGGCATTGTAGGAAAATACGGTGCTCAGGTACAGAGCCTTCTCAAAAAAGCGGCAGGGCTCGACATTTCCGTTATCTGCCCTCTTCACGGTCCCGTGCTCAAAGAGGATCTCGGCTACTACATTCATCTCTACGATCTTTGGTCGAGCTATCAGCCCGAGGAAGAGGGGATCGTTATCGCCTACACCTCGGTATACGGAAACACAAGGCGCGCGGTATCTCAGCTTGCCGAGAAGCTTGCGGCAAACGGCGCGCCGAAGGTCGTTATATACGATCTTGCGCGTTGCGATATGGCGGCGGCAGTTGCAGACGCATTCAGATACAGCAAGCTTGTGCTTGCAACGACGACGTACAACGCCGATATTTTCCCCTTTATGCGCGAATTTATCGATCATCTGACCGAGC
Organism: uncultured Lachnospiraceae bacterium; assembly: GCA_964472845.1. Taxonomy (GTDB): domain Bacteria; phylum Bacillota; class Clostridia; order Oscillospirales; family CAG-272; genus HGM12650. The sequence continues at coordinate 15,944 of CAYYND010000013.1, forward strand.
GAGGCTTCCGTTCTCGCACGGTAGGCTTGATAGAAAACGGAAGCTGGGCACCTTTAGCCGCAAAGGTTATGAGAGGTATGCTCGAGAAGTGCAAAGGACTTCAATTCACCGACACGACGGTAAGAATATTTTCCGCGCTGAACGAAGACAGCTCGATGCAGCTCGGTGCGCTCGCGGACGAGATGTGCCGCGAGTATCTTGCTCAGCATAATTCCACGGCAAACAAGAACGATCTTACGGCGCTTTTCAATATCGGATACGGGCTTTACGTTGTGACTTCAAACGACGGCAAAAAGGACAACGGTTTGATCGTCAACACGGTAACGCAGGTGACGGACACGCCGAACAGGATCGCGGTCACGATAAACAAGGCAAACTATTCGCATCACGTCATCAAGCAAACGGGCGAGATGAATATAAACTGTCTGACAGTAGATGCGCCCTTCTCGGTATTTGAAAATTTCGGATTCAGAAGCGGAAGAAATGTTGACAAATTTGCCGACTGCGAGCCGCTCCGTTCGGATAACGGACTTGCTTTCCTGCCGAGATATATTAATTCGTTTATGTCGCTAAAGGTCGAGCGGTACGTCGATCTTGACACGCACGGAATGTTTATTTGTTCGGTCACAGAGGCAAGAGTGATTTCCGAGCGAGAGTCGATGACGTACGCATATTATCACGCAAATGTCAAGCCGAAGCCTGAGACCGAGGGAAAAAAGGGATTTGTGTGCAAGATCTGCGGTTACGTTTACGAGGGCGATACCCTTCCCGAGGACTTTATATGTCCGCTTTGCAAGCACGGCGCGGCGGATTTTGAGGAAATAAAATAGGATTTTGGGAGCTTTGCTTGCCGAGGTTACGGTGGGAAGATTTGCTTAAATCTTTTGCTTTTCGGGCGGATGTTCCATCACAGAAAAAGATCTGATCCATCCCGCAGGGGCGGACGACGGTTTGCAAAGCAAACATCCGCCCGTCGCAAAATATCGTAAACCTTGGCGGGCGAACGCAGTTCGCCCCTACGGGTAAGATAAGATTTCACGCCGCGGCGACGGTGGGGTGTTTATTTAAAGTTTTCGCTTTTCTACTGAGTAAGAGAAAATTCTTGACTTTTCCCGTCCGTTAGGCTATAATTATAAATTGATTACTCATTATCAGCTATCAGTTACTACGAAAGGATTGATCACAAAAAATGGATCATAAGACATCGGTCTGCGTGATCGGGGCGGGTCACGCGGGTGTTGAAGCCGCGCTCGCCTCGGCACGAATGGGAATAGATACCGTCCTCTTCACGCTTTCGCTTGACGCCGTGTCGAATATGCCCTGCAATCCGTCGATAGGATTGATCACAAAAAATGGATCATAAGACATCGGTCTGCGTGATCGGGGCGGGTCACGCGGGTGTTGAAGCCGCGCTCGCCTCGGCACGAATGGGAATAGATACCGTCCTCTTCACGCTTTCGCTTGACGCCGTGTCGAATATGCCCTGCAATCCGTCGATAGGCGGCACCGCCAAAGGGCACCTCGTCTACGAGATAGACGCGCTCGGCGGCGAAATGGGGCGCGGCGCGGATCTGGTCACGATGCAATCGAGGACTCTGAACCTATCGAAGGGTGCGGCGGTACACTCAAAACACGTTCAGGCAGACAGAAACAAGTACAGGCTCCTTATGAAGCACACGGTCGAGACGACCGAGCATCTGCATCTCGTTCAGGCGGAGATAACGGACATTCTGACCGAAGCAAACGAGAGTGCCGCATCCGGCGAGCCGAAAAGGCGCATTACGGGAGTACGCACCTCTCTCGGAGAGGAATGGGCGTGTGACTGTGCTATCATCGCGACGGGAACCTACCTTAAAGGTCAGGTATTTGTCGGAAACAAGACCTACGAGAGCGGCCCCGACGGAATGTTGCCTGCGCGCTCGCTTTCCGCGTCGCTTGAGGCGAACGGCATACGCCTTATGAGGTTCAAGACGGGCACGCCTACCAGGGTAAAAAAGAGCACGATCGACCTGTCGCGGCTCGAGGTACAGGAAGGCGAGGAGCACATAATTCCCTACTCTGCCCTGACCGACGAGAGCTTTTTCGACGGCAAGGTTCAAGAGGTCTGCCATATAGTCTATACCAACGCCGATACGCACAAGATAATTCGTGACAACATAGGACGCTCGGCTATGTACTCGGGGCTGATACACGGCACGGGGCCGCGCTACTGTCCCTCGTTTGAGGACAAGATCGTCCGCTTTGCCGACAAGGAACGTCACCAGCTCTTCGTTGAGCCGATGGGAGAGAACAACGAGGAGATGTATATGCAGGGCTTTTCGACTTCCCTGCCGCCGGACGTTCAGCACAAGATGCTTCGCTCGCTTAACGGATTTGAGCACGCCGAGATAATGAGGTACGCTTATGCGATCGAATACGACTGTGCCGATCCGACTCAGCTCTTCCCCACTCTCGAATTCAAGGATATTTCGGGGCTTTACGGTGCGGGGCAATTCAACGGGACCTCGGGCTACGAGGAGGCCGCCGCGCAAGGTCTCATCGCGGGCATCAACGCCGCGCTGAAGCTCAAAGGCGAGGCACCGCTCATTCTTGCGCGCTCGGAGAGCTACATAGGAACTCTTATTGACGATCTCGTTACCAAGGGCACGAACGAGCCTTACAGGATGATGACCTCGCGGTCGGAATACAGGCTTCTTTTACGTCAGGACAATTCCGATGTAAGGCTGACTCCTTACGGTCACAGAGTCGGGCTTATAAATGATGAAAGATACGCGGCGTTTCTTGAAAAGCAGAGGCTCATATCTGCCGAGAAGGAGCGTCTTGAGGGCACGTTTGTCTCGCCGAAGGATTTAAATCCCTTCTTTGATCTGAAAGGTATGAAGCACGTCGGAAGCGGTCTGTCGCTTGCCGATCTTATTCGTCGTCCGACGATCACGTATGAGGATGTTGCCGAGCTCGATCCCGCGCGCCCTGCCCTACCCTTACGTGTCACGATGACGGTCGAGGCGGACATAAAGTATGCGGGGTATGTCAAGCGCGCCTTTGCCGAGGTGAAGAAATACGAACGTCTTGAGAACAAGCCGTTGCCGGGTGATATTGACTACACCGAGATCGGTGGGTTACGTCTTGAGGCGGCTCAGAAGCTCAACAAGGTAAAGCCTCTGACGGTTGGGCAAGCGTCGAGGATCAGCGGTGTTAACCCGGCGGATATTTCGGTGCTGCTGGTTAGGTTTGGATATAGGTGAATTTGATTTTTTGCGTGGGATAGGATCTTTTGTTAGTTTCTTATCGGTTAATGGATTTTTGTTCATTTCTTGTCGCTCGACGGCTTTTGCGTTCATTTCTTGTCACTCGACTTTTTTCTGTCACTTTCTTGTCACTCGACAAAACTTTTGGTCAAAAGCCCAAAAGAGAACGAAATGACGTACATTTCGGCGCAAGCGCTGAAATCGAAAGAGGCGTTCCCCCTCTTCAAACTCCCAAAATTGCGGTCAAATTGAAACCTTGCGGCGAGAACATAAAGTACAGTTAGATTTGCTTAAAAGAAAAAATTTCACTTTAAAAAAACGGGAGGAGCAAGCCCCTACCCTACCGGATATAGGTGAAAACGTGCAAATAACAAAAACCGCCCCCGCGCAAAAGCAAAAACTCTTAAAAATGGAAATTTATTACATATGAAAAACATAATCACGGACAACGACAAGGATTTATTTATTTCTGAGCTTCGGCGTATCTTTTCGCTGAATAAAATGGAAAAATACCTCAACAGCGAAAAAGAACAAATGTTCTTTTCTCTCGCAAAAATGCTTACGGAATTCAACGCGCACACAAATCTGACGGCAATAACCGACATAAACGGTGTCATTTTGCGTCATTTTGCGGATTCGCTGACGGCGGAGCCGTACATTCCCCACGGTGCGCGCTTAGCCGACGTGGGAACGGGCGGCGGCTTCCCTACCCTTCCGCTCGCCATCGTGCGACCCGACGTAAGCTTTACCGCCATCGACAGCACGGCGAAAAAACTTGCTTTTTCCGAGCTTGTTTCGGACTCGCTCGGGCTATCCAATGTCAATATAAAGATCGGACGCGCCGAGGAGCTTGCAAAAGATACGGCTTTGCGCGAGAGCTTTGATGTGTGTTGCGCGCGCGCGGTTGCCTCGCTTGACATTCTTTGCGAGCTGTGCCTGCCTTTTGTTAAGATCGGAGGCAAATTTGCAGCTCTCAAGGGTTCGGGTACTGAAGCTGAGTTAAAGGATGCCGAAAATGCCATTAAAAAGCTCGGCGGCAGTTTGCGCGGCGTGACGCCGTGCGATATAACCGAGGACGGCGTGGCGCGCGAGGTACGCTTTATTATTGAAATAGCGAAAACGGCGCGAACGGATTTAAAATATCCGCGTGCTTACGCACAGATCAAAGCCAAGCCGCTTTAAGAGCGGTGCCGATCCATCAGACCATTTAGAAGGTTCTGACGGATCGGCTTTTTTGTTTTAAAATTTGGCACAAGTTTCAAAGCTTTTTATTTGTGCCGCTCGGCTATCTTTTCCGTTTATTTCTTGTCGCTTGGCTATCTTTTTCGTTTATTTCTTGTCGCTCGGCTATCTTTTTCGTTTATTTCTTGCCGCTTGGCAAGAAACGAACCAAAGAAACGAGCAAAGGCGCTCAAACGCCGCACCTTTGAACCGGCTTTGGCGAGGACGCTACACAGTGTGATCTGTTGACCTGTTATTGATGTACCGGCGGATTGAAAAGGGGTGCGGTGCGGTGCCCCGAAAAAGCCCTCGGAGGGCGGGGCAGAGCCCCGGAAAAACCCTCGGAGGGCACGGGCCGTGCCCCGAAAAAGCTTATGACGTGGCAAAACATCGCCTTATTTAAGCTTTTTTGCCGATACAGGGCGAGAAATACAGGAAAATTATCCGATAACGCATACAATATTTGACATTATTTTTATTGCTCGACTGTTATAATCTAATTGCGCGCCGACAAAATCCTCGACGCGTGCAACAGAAATTAAAGCTAAAGGAGCAAAAAATGATACTTACGAAAAAAAAGAGCGAAAGATCCGCGACTTGTGCCGAAGAATCTGCCGCGGAGACTCTTCCGGAGCAAAGCATATACCTTATCGACGTAATGGAGATACTTCCGAACAAATTTCAGCCGCGAAAAAGCTTTGAAAACAACGGGATAATACGTCTTGCCGACTCAATACGACGGTTCGGCATACTTCATCCGCTGACGGTTCGGCGCATAAATTACGACGGATTCGTCCCTGCGGGCAGCGTTCCGTACAAATATGAGCTGATTTCGGGGGAACGTCGGCTACGTGCGGCAATACTTTTGGGGCTTGAGCGCGTGCCGTGCATTATTCGGTTCGCATCGGAAAAAGAATCCGCCGAGATCGCCGTGATCGAAAACCTTTTGCGGCGCGATCTTAATATGTTTGAGGAGGCGCGCGCGTTTTCGCGGCTCATCAACGAATTTTCAATGACTCAGCAAGAGGTTGCCGAGCGCGTTTCCTCGGCGCAGTCCTCGGTAGCCAACAAACTGCGCCTTTTACGGCTTTCCGAAGAGGAACAACGGTACATACTTGACGAAAAATTGACCGAGCGGCACGCTCGCGCGCTACTAAAAATAACCGACGGCGCGCTCAGATTCGCCGTTTTACGCGAAATAGCGTCAAAAAAGCTCAATGTTTCGGCATCCGAGCAATATATCGAGCGCATTCTCGGGTCGGAACTGCCGCAGATAAGCATCCAAAGAAGCGAAAATCTTCAAAGGGCAGAGGAGAAGGCGTGTGAGCCCGAGGAAACGCCGAACGAGCAAAAATCAGCGGCGATAAATTCCGGAGAGATAGAAAAAAGCATTTTCAGACTTTTGCAGCGCGGCGGTTACAAGTCGAACATAGAATCGATGCGTGCCGAGGAAAACGAAAAGTCGATCGTTTTGACTGTCATTTTGCGAAAATAGTGAAAAAATATGTTTCACGTGAAACATTGTTGCTCCGCGGCGATTAACTCTTGCTTTTTGCGACGGATCTTTCACCGTTTGCACGTTTTCGCCATACGCCTGTTTGGAAACATTAAAAACTTTGGCGGGCGAACACACTTCGCCCCTACCGGAGAGACAAATTTTCGTGCCGAGGTTACGGTGGGGATGTTTGATTAAGGCTCTCGCTTTTCGGGTAAACATTTCATCGCGCAAAAAGATCTTATCCATCTCGAAGGGTGGACGACGGTCGCCCGTCCAAAGTATTGCAAATGCCGCAGGCTGTGGACGAGAGCGTCGCGGCAAAAATGTTTCACGTGAAACATTTCTCAAACGCATCCCGCGCCAAAAATGAATTGTTAAATTTATTTGCATTTTTAAAAAGTACTTGATATGACAACTGCTTTGTGTTATAATATAGTAGACAAGTTGTTTCATGTCGAATATTTGCGCAATTCGCGGCAAACAGACGTTCGGAGGTGCATAAACCAATATGGGAAAGATATTATCCTTTGTAAACCAAAAAGGCGGAGTCGGCAAGACAACATCTGCCGTTAACGTGGCGGCAAGCCTCGGTGTGCTCGGCAAAAAGGTCTTGATTGTTGATATGGATCCGCAGGGAAACGCGACAAGTGGGCTCGGAATAATGAAAAGAGGCATTTCTTTCGGAATGCTTGAGCTTTTGCTCGGAAAAACGACGCCCGACAAGGCGATCATAGAAACAAAATTTAAAAATTTATCCGTCATTCCGTCGACTCTCTCGCTGGCTTCGGCTGAATTTGAGCTCGGAGATATGGAAGACGGGGAATATTGCCTCAAAAACGCGCTTGAGGGCATTAAAAACGATTATGATTACGTAATTGTCGACTGTCCGCCCTCGCTCGGACTGCTGACCGTCAACATTTTGTCGGCTTCGGACGGTGTGATCATACCGATGCAGTGCGAATTTTACTCGCTTGAGGGGCTTTCTCAGCTTATGCTCACGGTAAAAAGGATCCGCGCGCACTACAATCCCGATCTTTTGGTATCCGGAATACTCGTGACGATGTACAATCCGCGCTTGCTCATTTCGATGCAGGTAATGGATCAGCTCGAGGATCACTACCGCGATATATTATTCAAGACGCAGATCTCGCGCAACGTCAAGATCTCGGAGTCCCCGGGATTCGGCAGACCCGTTTATTATCACGACAAAAAATCAAAAGGTGCCAAAGAATATCTTGAAGTAGCCGAGGAGCTTATAAAGAGAATATAAGGAAATCGCAAAGGTTCACCGACAGATGAGCGGAGTTTTAAAAAAACAAGCAATTGTACAATTTATATTGATTTTTTAAAGTGCCATTTGTGCATAATTACCAAATATTAAGCTTTTGCGATGGTTTTACAAAGTGTGCAAAAGTCAAAATCGGAGTGCGATTACAAAATGGCATCACAACACGACAGACACGATAGCACGATATATAAAAGCACGATAACACGATATAAAAACATAAGTAAGAAAGGAAAACGCAATGGCTAAAAGATCAGGCGGTCTTGGCAGAGATTTTTACTCGCTTTTGAGCGATAATATGCCCGAGACCAACAAATCCTGCGGAGAAATGGTAAGAATATCGCAGATCGAGCCTCGAAGCGATCAGCCTCGAAAGGAATTCGACCCCGAAGAGCTCGCCGCTCTCACCGATTCGATAGCTTCCTACGGTGTGCTTCAGCCGATAATCGTCCGAATGACACCCGGAGCCGAAGGCTTCTATGAGATAGTCGCCGGCGAACGCCGCTGGCGCGCGGCAAAAGCGGCAGGGCTTACCGAGATCCCCGCGATAATTTATGAAAGCGACGACAAAAAGACCTCCGAGGTTGCCCTCGTCGAAAATGTACAGAGAAGCGATCTAAATCCCGTCGAGGAGGCGCTCGCATATCAGGAGCTGCTGACAAAATACGGGCAGACGCAAGAGGAGCTTTCCAAAATAATAGGGAAGAGCCGATCGGCGATAGCGAACACTCTGCGTCTTCTGGAGCTTCCCGATGCCGCACTCGAGTTACTCAAGGACGGCTCGATAAGTGCCGGACACGCCAGGGCGCTATTAGGTCTTAACGACAAGGACGAGATAACGCCGCTTGCGGAGACCGTGGCGCTGAAAAATCTTTCGGTCAGGGAGGTCGAAAGTGCCGTCAAAAGGATAAATTCCGCCAAAAACAGCGGTGAAAACGAGGGTGAGGACGACCCAACAAAGCCCGCGGGGCTCGACGGACAGAGGCGTTACTATATGAAGGATCTCGAGCGCCGATCTATGGCTACGCTCGGCAGGCGCGTGAAGATCCACTGCACGGGCAAAAAGCGGACGATCGAGCTTGATTATTCGGACGATGCCGACCTCGAAGCGCTCTTCAAGGTGCTTTGCGGTGAAGACTTTTTTAACGCGTAATAATATATACGGGGCGCTGCCCCGTGCCCCGACAACTTTCTTGTAAGAAAGTTGCACAAAGAACTTCAAAGAAGAAAAATAATTACT
>CAYYND010000013.1:24535-30809 GCA_964472845.1 uncultured Lachnospiraceae bacterium
GGGGTCCGCAAAATGATAAATGATGCTTTATGTCGGGGCGCCGCCCCGTGCCCCGGCAACTTTCTTGTAAGAAAGTTGCACAAAGAACTTCAAAGAAGAAAAATAATTACTTTTTTCTGTGATGTTTTTCCGGGGCGTGGACCGCTTTTTTCAAATAGGGGTCCGCAAAATGATAAATGATGCTTTATGTCGGGGCGCCGCCCCGTGCCCCGTCCGCTTTTTTGAAAAAAAGCGGAGCAAAAAACTTTAAAAAAAGAAAAAAATTATTTTCTTATGAAGTTTTTGGAGGTTTGGAACCTTTTTTTCAAAAAGGTTCCAAGAAAAAACAAATCAAACACAAAAGGAAGGACAAAAACAATGCTTGATATCAAGTACATCAAAGAAAACCCGGATGAGGTCATAGCGCGACTTGCGCTCAAGGGCAAAGATGCGAAAGAGGACATTGCAAAGATCCTCGAGCTTGACGCGGCTCGCCGCGCCGTTATTGCTGAGACTGAGGCTCTCAAGGCAGAGCAGAACAGAATAACAAAGACCATTCCCGCGCTCAAAAAGGAGGGCAAGGATGTCGCTCCGATATTCGCCGAGATGAAGGCAATGGGTGCAAAGGCAAAGGAAAACGACGAAAAGCTCAAGGAGATCGAGACGCAGTTCAGCTCGTATATGCTCGGTCTTCCCAACCTTCCCGACCGCGATCTGTGCGGCGGCGGCAAGGAGAACAACGAGGTACTCCGTTACTTTGGCGAGCCTCACAAATTCGACTTTGAGCCCAAAAATCACGTTGACATCTGCACTGATCTCGGGCTTATCGACTACAAGAGAGGCACAAAGCTCTCGGGATCCGGCTTCTGGATCTACCGCGGAATGGGCGCGCGCCTTGAGTGGGCACTTCTCAACTACTTTATAGACACGCACCTTGGCGACGGCTACGAGCTCGTGCTCGTTCCCCATATGCTCGGCTACGAATGCGGACTTACCGCGGGTCAGTTCCCGAAGTTCCGCGACGAGGTATATTGGCTTGAGACTGCCGAGGACGAAAGACGCAGATTTATGCTTCCCACTGCGGAGACTGCGCTCGTATCCCTTCACAGAGACGAGATACTTACCGAGGCAGATCTGCCGAGAAAATACATTTCCTATACGCCTTGTTTCCGCCGCGAAGCGGGCTCATACCGTGCAGACGAGCGCGGAATGGTAAGGGGGCATCAGTTCAACAAGGTTGAAATGGTACAGTACACGCTTCCCGAAAAGAGTGACGAGGCGTTTGCCGAGCTTGTAGGAAAGGCTGAGGCTCTTGTTAAGGGGCTGGGATTCCATTTCCGCACCGTCAAGCTTGCCGCCGAGGATTGTTCGGCATCGATGGCAAGGACATACGATATAGAGATCCACATTCCTTCAATGAACGGATACAAAGAGGTAAGTTCGGTCTCCAACGCGAGGGATTATCAGGCGCGCCGCGGTATGATGAGAGTTCGCCGCGCGGACGGCAGTATTGAGTACGTTCACACGCTGAACGGTTCGGGACTTGCTACGAGCCGCATACTGCCTGCGATAGTTGAGCAAAATCAGAACAAGGATGGCAGTGTTACGGTTCCCGAGGTACTTCGCAAGTACATCGGATGTGATGTGATCAAGAAGAATTGATCTTGTCGCTTATTTTGCGCCTTTGAACCGGCTTGGGCGAGGACGCTACACAGTGTGATCTGTTGACCTGTTATTGATGTACCGGCGGATCAAAAAAGGGGTGCGGTGCGAACATAGAGAAGATTTCGCTCTATCTTAACCTTAACGCACCGCACCCCCGTAGGAAGGCGAAACATCGTAGATCCAAAAGCCACAACTTACAACATATAATTCACAACTTATAACCTATAATTCACAACCTACAACTTATAACGAAAGGAACGGAAGATCATATGCAGACCGTTTTATTTAAAGCGTTGACCTTTGCGCACGCGCCGAGGTCGCTCTCGCTTCTGTCCGACATTTTCGATTATATCAAAGAAACTTTTTTCACAATAGATTACGGAGATTATGAGCACATACAGATCTCAAGCGGTCAGCTCGGACCGATACAGACCGTTATAATCGGGCTTGCGATAGGCATAATAATCGCGGCGTGTTCGATGACGTTCACGCAGCGCGTCATCGGGGAATTTGTACGCGAGCTTATAAGGCGCGAATGCTTCGATCCCAAAGGTGCGCTGACCCTCTCGGAGCTCGGATACGAGAAAAACCCGTCCGTAAGAGGTGCGCTTCGTTCAAATTACGTGCTCAAAAAATACGTAAGGACGCTCACGGCAGAGGAAAGAGCAGGCAATTTTGAAGTCTGCGAGGCTTCCGAGGGGATCTCGGAGCTTGCCGAGAATGTTAAAAACGAAGAAAATTCGGAGAATGCGGAGAACACAGCAAACGCGAAAAATGCGGAAAATGCAGAGCAGAAAACGAAAAAAGCGGGTGTTCTTTTGCGCGACGCGGGCAAGATCGACCTTTCGTCGTCACGATTTTTCATCGATAAAGACGAGAGCTACGCCGCCGACGTAAGATTTGACAAGAAGGGAACCAATCCGGTGGTGCTTGTGATAGTCATCATCGTTACGATAGCCCTCACGATAGCGGTCTTCAAGGTGCTTCCCGATCTGCTTCAGATGCTTGACAATCTGCTCGGAAGCTCCGACGCATCCGACAACGGCATCGTTATCAAATGAGCTTAACATAACTCGATTTGAGATCTCGGTAACGGATCAACACCGTAATACCGAAATTCAAACTTCCAACATCAAAATATCTTACTCTAATACAAAGTAGAAACACTCATCCCGCCGAACAGCGAAAAAAAGGATACTATTATGAAACGCTTTAATGTATTTATTTTGCTTCTTATCACAGTTATACTCTTATGTGCTTGTCAAAAAGAAACGCCGAAAGATCCCGACGACTCGAGCTCAAAGCCTTCTGATACAGTCGCATCCGATAGCACATCGGACTCTGTATCCGATGAACAGCCGACCGAATCTGAGATCTCTTTGATTAAAAACGGAGAAAGCGAATACAAGATCATTCGCGCCGACAACATAAACAGCTCGGAGTCATGGCTTCTTTCAAGCTTTTATAAGGAACTTTGTAAAAAATACGACTGTGACATTGATTATGAAACGGATCTGATCGCGCACGGAAAAAAGCCCGATCCAAACGCCAAAGAAATACTCATAGGACATACGAACCGTGATGAATCCAAGGCTCTCAAAGAAAAGCTTGAAGCCGCAGGCGGAAGCCGTTTCGCCATAAGCTTTAACGGTACCAAGATTGCTTTGATCGGCACATCGACATACCAAACTTATCTCGGACTTGACTACCTGTTCAGCAACTACACGGTCTCGCAGAACGGCGAGAGCTCGGCTCTGGTCATAAAGAGCGGACTCGAATATATTTCAGAGAACTCGGAAAAGGACAGCTTTACGATAGATGAACTTATCAAATCCGGCAAGGGAGTCGCCTTTGCCGCGTCTGAAAAAGTATTGAAGGTCTCAGCCAAAAACGGACACACGGGACTTCAAGGCGGTTGCACCGACGGAAAATACGCATATATTGCCCTGATAAATTCGTCATCGGAACCGAACACGGGAATGATATTCAAATACGATCTTGAAACACTTGAGCTCGTAAAAGAATCCGGCGTTTTGCCGACAGGACATTCGAATGATATGACATACGACTCTAAAAATCACAGACTCATAGTCGCTACACTTTTAGACAGTTGGACACAGCTCACCGTAATAAATCCCGATACTCTCGAATTTGTGGAAAACATAAAGGCTTCGACAAGGATCAGAGGTCTTGAATATCTTCCGGAAATAGACGGATATGCCGTAGCGCAACCCGGACCCAATGTAGCCATAACCGATGCAAATTTCAACGTAATATCCGAGTCAATACCTTTTGAGGACAGATTGGGAACAACACAGGGCTTCTATTCTGACGGAACCTATACATACGATCCGAGATATTTCAATACCGAGAATTACAAAGGTTATCATACCGTAGTCATCGGAGATGCAAACGGAAATCATATACAGACAGCTAAAGTCTACGGTCTTGATTACATTGAGCCCGAGCATATGTATATCTGCAAAGGAAAATATTATATAGGCTGTAATATGAATAACAGTCTGTACACTGTGGATATCATGCCGAAAACATGGTGGTAACAGAGATACGGCAAAAAGGCAATATAACAACAGTATAGCAATATAGAGGAAAGGAGGACACCGTTATGGCATCAAGTGCGCAAGAGCTTAAGATCCTCGGCGATGCGGAGCTGCGCAAGCAGATCAAGGCAGGGAAGGCGGAGGGAGCTTATTTACTCTTTGGCGATGAGGATTATCTTAAAAATCATTGCACGAAAATGATAAAGGAAGCGGTATCCGACGATCCTGTTTTTGCCATATTCAACGAGGTAGATATAGAAGCGGCGGAGCTTACGCCGTTCGCCCTCGAATCGGCTTTGATGGCGATGCCGATGGGAGCGGAGAAGAAGATCATTACGGTAAAAAACCTTTCTTTCAACGGTGTCAAGGCGGGATACCTCGACGAGCTCGTCGAGGCGATCTCGCTCATTGAGGAGATGCCGCACAATGTGCTCGTTATTACCGTAGTTCCGGACGGCATCGACACGGGAAGGCTTCCCGCGCGACCCTCGTCGCTTCTCAAAAAGCTCGGTGGATGTATGACGCTCGTTCAGTTTCCCGAGCAGACGCCCGCAAAGCTCGTTTCGTGGGCGCAAAAGCATTTTGAACATTTTGGCATCAAAGCAAGCGCCGAGATCTGCAATTATCTGATCTCGAGGTGCGGCAAATCGATGTATATACTTTCAGCCGAGATAGAAAAGCTGTCTTTTTATCTGCTGTACAACGGCAGAGATACTGCGGCGCGCGAGGATGTGGACCGTGTGACGGTTCCTGAGCTTGACTGCGACACGTTTGCGTTGACGAACGCCGTCATTTCGGGCGATCGTGCCGCCGCGATAAGTGTGCTCGAGGTGCTGAAATTTCGGCGCACCGAGCCGCAGTTCATATTGGGCGAGGTAGCCTCAACGCTTTATTCAATGGCGCGAGTCGCCGCGGTAATGGACAGCACAGGCGACGTTCGTTCCATCGCTCGTGCAACGGGAATACACGAATACCGTGTCGGAATGTTTCTGCGCGCGCTGAACTACTCCGGCGCGTCGAAGGACGGCAGGGCGCGGCTTTACAGAGCCATCGAGCTTTGCGCCGCCGCCGACGAAAAACTCAAGCTCGGCGGTCGCGACTACGAGGCGATCGAAAGGATGCTTTGCAGCATTTGAGGGCGTTGCTTTCGTTTTATACGATTTATTTTTTATTTGTTTTATTCGATGTATTGATCTTATTGAAATTCAAAATATTATTCGTAGGAGAAAGGAAAAGGTCTTGTCACGTTCTTTATCACCCGATTATCTTTTTGCGCATTATTACGAGATATCGCCGTCATTTTTAAAGAGCATTGGTGTTTGCACCGTACTTTCGGATATTGACAACACGCTGGCTCCTTATGAAATGCCCGTTCCCGACGAGAGGATAAAGAGCTGGGTCAACGAGCTCAGGGAAAACGGGATAAAACTTGCGTTGATCTCGAACAATTCTGCCGAAAGAGTCGAGACTTTTAACGCCTCTTTGGGGCTTCCGGCTTATCCGGACAGCAAAAAGCCGAGCAAAAAAAGGCTTTTATCGGCGATCTCGGAGCTTGGAGCTGACAGGGGCAGCTGCGCCGTGTTGGGAGATCAGCTTTTGACTGATGTTTGGGCGGCGAGAAATCTCGGTGTTCGCGCCATCGTTGTGCCGCCGATCAAGGATAAGAAGACGTTCTTTTTTCGTTTAAAGCGTGCGATCGAAAGGCCGATAATGAAGAGGTATATAAGAAAACGAGGTTATACTTCGGCAGAATAGAATTTTGCCGCTTATTTTCTGTCGTTTTCTTGTCGGGAAAAGGTTTTTGTTTATTTCTTGTCGGTTGACGGTTTTTGTCTATTTCTTGTCGGTTGACGGTTTTTGTTTATTTCTTGTCGGTTGACGGTTTTTTGTCTATTTCTTGTCACTCGACAAGAAATAGACGAAAGAAACGAGTGAAGAGGGGGGCGCCCCCTCTTCAATGACCCCCTCTAAGCTCCTTACTTCAAACGGAAGACGGGGTGGCGTGCGGCTTTTTCTGTTTTGCTATGTTAACTTGAAGGCAAAACCGCAAAAGCCTTCGGCACCCACCG
>CAYYND010000014.1:0-30417 GCA_964472845.1 uncultured Lachnospiraceae bacterium
GCCTTGATACTTGAGAAAAAGCTGTGTTGTAACACGTTTGACGATGTGCAGTATATCTTTGATAAATACACCTACGATTGTGAAAAGTATATCGCGACAAAGCTTACTTTGCTCGATAAGACCTGCATAAAGGTGGATCACTCGGATGTAAACGCTTTTCTTGACAGAGAAGAATACGAGGGCAATATACGGTATGCCTCGCTTCAAAGAAAAGCCATATCCGACGCACTCGGAAACGGCGTGCTCATACTTACGGGCGGGCCCGGAACGGGTAAAACGACGGTGGTCAAGGCTTTGCTTCATATTTTTGAAAGTATGGGGTACTCGGTCGGACTTGCTGCGCCTACGGGACGTGCCGCGAAAAGGCTTTCGGAATCAACGAACAGGGAAGCGAAGACACTTCACAGGTTGCTCGAAATGACGTATTCGGGAGATGATTCCTTCGGCGGAGCCAAGCACTCTGAGTTTATGAGAAATGAATCAAATCTGCTTGATGAAAATGTTATAATAGTAGATGAAGCGTCGATGATAGATATCTATCTTATGTCATCCTTGCTTAAGGCAATAAAGCCGGGGGCGAGACTGATAATAATTGGTGACGTTGATCAGCTCCCAAGCGTGGGAGCGGGGGATGTGTTGCGGGATCTTATAGAATGTGAAAGGTTTTCCGTGGTGCGGCTTACCGAGATATTCAGACAAGCAAGGCAAAGCCTCATAGTAAGAAATGCGCACGCAATAAATACGGGTGAGCTTCCTGATCTTACCGTCAAAGATAACGATTTCTTTTATCTTGCACGGGAAAGCGACAAGGATATCTCGCTGACTATTGCCGATCTTTGCAAGAACAGGCTCCCGAAAAGCTATGGGCAAGACATAGTTAAAGACATACAGGTCATCTCGCCTTCAAGAAAGGGCGAGAGCGGCACGGACAACTTGAATTTACTGCTCCAATCCGTTCTTAACGCTCCGTCCGTACGCAAAAAGGAATATAAGTTTAAAGATATGATCTATCGCGAGGGCGACAAGGTCATGCAAACGAAAAACAACTATGACATCGAATGGACAAAGGACGACGGGACGGACGGTTGCGGCATATTCAACGGAGACATCGGAACCGTTATGAGCATTGATCGCGAAAACGAATGTATGCGTATCGATTTTGACGAGCGTACGGTGATATACGACTTTTCTTTGCTTGATGATCTCTGCCAAGCATACGCCATAACGGTACATAAGAGTCAGGGAAGTGAGTACCCCGTGGTCATCATACCGCTTTATAACGCGCCTTCGATGCTGTTGACGAGGAATATGTTCTACACGGCTGTTACAAGAGCTTCAAGAATGGTAATACTTGTCGGACGTCGTGATATTGCCGAGAAGATGGTATCGAACAACAGACAACAGTTAAGATATACTTGCCTTTGCAAGCGCCTTGTGGGTAGCGATGCTTGAAAGGAGCTTTGGCAGGTATGAATTTAAAAGATGTAAACAAGATCGAAAAGAAAGAGAAGCTCTGTCGCTTTCTGAAAGGGATAATATGTGTTCCCAAATGTGTATCGTGCGGAGAGGTGCTGTCACTTGAAAGGCTCGAGGACGGCGGAAATATCTTTTGTGATAAATGCCGCTCTCGGTGGGAAAAAGAAAAGCTTAGAAGATGCGATATATGTCTGCGAGATCATTCTGAATGTACCTGTCCGACAGAGATATTGGCAAGCTCCGGATGCGGAGTGCTCGTATCGTTGGTTCCCTATGAAAGCGGAGGCTCTGGGGTCGTTGCTAAGGCGATATTCAGAATAAAGAACGAATATGACAGTGAGCTTACCGATTTTCTCGCCAAGGAGCTTTGTTACAGGATCTTTTCGATGGCTTACGACATAGGCTTTGATAATATTGTCGTGACTTATGCTCCGAGAACCGACAAGGCGAGGAGAGAAAAGGGACACGATCAATCCGAGGTGCTTGCAAAGCGGCTCGCCGTTCATCTCGGTACGAGATCTTTTAAGATGATACGCAGAAGCCGCGGACTTTCGGGGAGACGGAAGCAGAAAAAGCTCGGCAAGGATGAAAGAGTTAAAAACGCGAAGAGTTCATTCGTGCCGACAAAGGATATCGGCTATGCCGAAGGCAAATGCGTCATACTTGTTGATGACGTGGTTACAACGGGTTCAAGCCTCGGTGCGTGTACAAGGATCTTGCGAGATGCCGGAGCACTGAGCGTTATGTGCGTAACCGTTGCAAAGACGGTGCAAAAATCGGATAAGCCGAAAACATACAAGTAAGATAGATAATATCACATCTATTTTTATCACGGGAAAGGAAAAGGCAGACGGATGTTTAAATCAAATCTCAATCTGACAAAGAGTATCGGCATAGATCTCGGTACGGCAACGGTACTCGTTTATTCTCAGCAAAGTCGGGGAATAATCATTGCCGAGCCGTCTGTCGTTGCAATAGACAGTAACACTGACCGAATAGTAAAGGTCGGTAAAGAGGCACAGGAAATGCTCGGAAGAACGCCCGATAACATCAAAGCCATAAGACCTCTTAAAGACGGAGTCATAAACCGTTACGAGGTCACCTTTAAGATGCTTCAGTACTTCATAAGAAAGGCTTGCGGTGGCAGAACATTCTTTCCGCCGAAGGTCGTAATATGTGTGCCGTCCGAGATAACCGAGGTTGAGGAGAGAGCGGTAAGGGATGCCGCTATGGAGGGCGGAGCGGATAAGGTCGATCTTATCGAAGAGCCGCTTGCCGCGGCTATCGGTGCGGGGCTCGAGATAGGAGAGCCGTGCGGGAATATGGTAGTTGACATAGGCGGCGGTACTACCGATATCGCAGTCGTTTCGCTTGGCGGGATCGTGGTCTCGGATTCCATAAAAGTTGCGGGAGATAAATTTGATGACGCGATAATGCGTTATGTGCGCCGAAAGTACGGTATACTTATCGGAGAACGCTCAGCCGAAGAGATCAAAAAGAAGATCGGCGCGGTTTACGAGCACAGAAATCCGAAATACGTCGAGGTCAAGGGGCGGTGCCTGAGTGACGGGCTTCCGAAGGTCGTGACTATAAGCTCTCTTGAAATGATCGAGGCTATGGTCGAGCCTATAACGGCAATACTTGATGCGGTCTGCTCCGTAATAGAGCGCACTCCGCCCGCGCTGCTTGATGATATACTCAAGAACGGTATCGTTATGACGGGAGGCGGAAGTCTTATTCCCGGATTTTCACGTCTTATGGAAAAAGCCACGGGAATAAAAACAAGGGTCGCTGACGATCCCGTGTCTTGCGTTGCTCTCGGTACGGGAATATCTCTTGAGCATCCCGAATATTTTTACTATACAAGCAAGAGCTTCAATTCAAAGAATTCTAAGCGATGAGCAAAATACGCGAAACCGATAAGGGTCGAACTGTCGAATTATAAAGATGAGGTAACATATTATGAATGATCACAGCTATGTAATCAAAGGCTACAAACCGGAGAGATTTTTTAGATTTTTTGAAGATATTTCACAGATACCGAGAGGGTCAGGAAACGAAAAGGCGATCTCGGACTATCTTGTCCGCTTTGCCGAAGAAAGAGGACTTGAATTTTATCGTGATGAGGAAAACAACGTATTGATAAAAATGCCCGCAACCGAAAATTATGCGGACAGGGGTGCCATCGTCCTTCAAGGACACGTTGATATGGTGTGCGAGAAAAACAGTGATGTCGAGCACGACTTTCTTAAAGATCCCATAAGACTGCGCGTCGACGGCGAGTATCTTAAAACGTACGGGACTACTATGGGAGCAGATAACGGAGTAGCTGTTGCGCTTATGCTCGCATTGCTTGACGGCGAGCTCGATGAGCATCCCGCTTACGAATGCCTCTTTACAACGAATGAGGAGGTAGGGCTGACGGGTGCTTACGCCTTTGACTATTCAAAGCTCAGCGGAAGAAGTCTCATAAATATGGACAGTGAGCAGGAGGACTGCGTGGTAGTCGGCTGTGCGGGCGGTATCCGTACGGATATCAACGGATATGTAGGAAGATTTGACATTCCCGAGGGATATTCACTTCTTTCTGTCGAGATAAAGGGACTTATGGGCGGACATTCAGGCGAGAACATAAACTCCGGCAGAGCCAACGCCAACAAGCTTATGGGCAGGATGCTTGCCGAAGTGGCAAAGATATCCGACATAAGGATCGCTCAGTTGAGCGGGGGAAGCAAGGAAAACGCTATTCCGAGAGAATGTTCCGCAAAGCTTGCCGTTTCGGATAAGGAAAAGGCAATCGCACGGATAAAGGCTATTTCCTCGGAAATAAGATCCGAGCTTTGCGACGATGACAAGGCATTTGAGACGATCGTAACGGAGCTTACCGATACGGACGGTCAGATGACTATGGGTAAGAACGCAAGCCGCGCGCTTATCAATTTTATAAATGTTATTCCCAACGGAGTGCTCGAGATGAGCAAGGATATCAAGGGACTTGTTGAATTTTCAAGAAACCTCGGTGTCGTAAAGGTCGAGGACGGCAAGCTTCGTATGGTGCTTTCGTCAAGATCTGCTCTCGAGAGTCAGCTTGACGCATCCGTAACACAGATAGATTGCCTTAAAGAGATGCTGGACATGTGCGCTATGGGTGAGATAATTGCTTCGACCGATCATTATTCGAGATATCCGGGATGGAGATTTGCCAAAAATTCGCCACTGTGCGATTGCTTTACGGGGGCTTACGAGAAGCTGTTCGGAAAAAAGACCGAGGTAAAGATAATCCACGCCGGACTTGAGTGCGGTATCATAAGCTCAAGAGTTCCCGATATGGACATAATCTCGATAGGGCCCAATATGAAGGACATTCATTCACCCGACGAGACGTTGGATCTCAGATCGTGCGAGCGGTTTTTCGCAACCGTCAAGGAGATAATATTGGATCTCAAATAAAATTTAATAAAATAAGACAAACTCATCGGGCGGCTCGGTTTCTCGCTTTAAGCGGGACGGACCGCCCGTTTAAAAATGACGAATGTCATCATTTTGGGGGATATCGTGTCGCAATTGTCGAAATCTTTTTGCCCGAAGAAGGCTTATAATGCAAGAAAATCGCAATTTTGGTATGTACACGCGGACGTTTTTGTGATATAATTAGATATAAACCAAAATAACGAAGTAAAATTCGTACTTACATCGAAAATAATCAATTATCAATGAAGGAAATACATATATGGAAAACGATCGCAAAAAAAGTTATTCAAAACGCAGTGACAGAGGATCCTACGGCTACGGAGATAAGCCGAAGGGCGGCAAGCGACCGCCAAACCCGAGACGCACTTTTTCCGAAACGGCAAGAAGCAATATGGGGACGGATTCGGAATTTTCCGCAGAAACGGAAAACAGCGGTCTTGTTATCGGCAGAAATGCGGTTCGTGAGCTGCTTAAGTCGGGCAGAGATATCGACAAGATATTTGTCCGTCGCGGCGATCGCGAGGGCTCGATAGTAGTGCTCGTTGCCGAAGCGCTTGATCGTAAGATACCCGTCGTTGAGGTCGAGCCTCAAAAGCTCGATTCACTTGCGGGAATGAAACAGCATCAGGGTATCGTAGCTATGGCGGCGGAAAAGGAATATTCAACCGTTGAAGATATTATCGCTATTGCCGCAGAGCGCGGCGAAAAGCCTTTGATAGTTATCGCGGACGGTATCACGGATCCATATAATCTCGGAGCTATGATAAGATGTGCCGAGGGGTGCGGTGCGCACGGTATAATTATTCCCAAGCGTCGCGCAGTGGGGCTTACGCCTGCTGTTTCCAAGGCTTCGGCGGGTGCTATCGAGCATATGGCGATAGCCAAGGTATCGAACATCGCGTCAACGGTAGAGGAGCTCAAAAAGCTCGGCATATGGGTGTTTGCGGCTGAAGCAGGCGGCGAAAGTTGCTTTGATGCGGATTTTGATGTTCCCGCGGCGTTGGTGTTCGGAAGCGAGGGCGACGGCGTGTCAAAGCTCGTGAAGGACAGAAGCGATTTTATCGTTTCGATACCTATGTACGGTAATGTTAATTCGTTCAATGTATCGACCGCGGCTGCCATTGTTTTGGCTCAGGCGGTTCATTGCAGAAAAATCAAACAATGATACCGTTTTCTGAACGCAAACGGTTGTTGGAAAGGATCGGACAAGTCTATGCAAAATAAAGGCTCGGGAAACAGCGACGAACTGTTAAAAAATCTCCGCGCTATGTTTGACCCAAAAGGCGGAGACGGTAAAAAAGCGCCGGCTAAAAAGAAAGGCACTGACAGAAATGCCGACGACGATTACGATAAAAGGTTGAATTCGCGGCTTAGCGACACTATGGCGCGCGCTATGAAAAACGGTGCATCCGAATCAAAAGCCGACAGCTCGTCCAAGGCATCGGAAAAGATCAAGGTCTCCCATTCGCGCAAAGCGGAGCCTTCGGAAAGGCAAGAGGACAAGCATACATATGCTCCGACTGCCTATGATGACGGTATAAAGGCTGAGGTCGAAGCCGTGTCGGACGTTAAAAATATTCACGTTCCGGAACTTGACGGTGCGGAGCTTGAAGGTGCGGAGCTTGACGAAAATGCGGCAAGTGTTGAAGCGGACGAATATCTTGAGAGTGCTTCGAGTGATGATGGTGTTTTAAGTACCGCAAGTGTTGAAAGTGCTGAAAGCGTTGAAAATATTGATGCCATTGACAACATCGAAAATATGGAAAGCGTTGAAAATACCGAAAATGTCGGCGATATCGGAGGCATCGGAAGTGTATTGGAATCGGTCTTGCAGGAGCTTGCACCGGAGCCTTCCGTTGATGATAGGGTAAGTGCACTTTATCCTGCGGATCCGGATGGATCGGATCAGCTGACATTGTTCGATACGAAAGTGGAGAACGCTGAGGAGACGCCGAAGGCCTTTGAGACTTTTGATCATTCGGATCATTTTGATGCTTCCAATGTTTCCGATGATTTCAATGATTCGGAAAATTCGGAAGCTTTTGGAGCTCGGTCGGAAATCAAAGGTGCAGATAAGGAATATGACGTTGCCGATATAGATGACGATTATCCTTCCGAAACGAGCGCGCTTCAGGATATAGATGACGCAACGTCCGAATATTATATGAGTAAACCTGCGAGAAAAAACGTTTCGGCGGCAGCTTCGGCAAAGGCAAAAAGATCTGCCGCGATGATAGCCGATCTTATGGATGATCTCGGACGTATCGGGAATGAAGGCGACGGAGATGAATATATCGCAAGTCCCGAGAATGAAGATGAG
Source organism: uncultured Lachnospiraceae bacterium (assembly GCA_964472845.1). Taxonomy (GTDB): domain Bacteria; phylum Bacillota; class Clostridia; order Oscillospirales; family CAG-272; genus HGM12650. The sequence continues at coordinate 7,268 of CAYYND010000014.1, forward strand.
GCGTTTGCCGCCTCGCTTGCCGAGCTTTCGGGATTAGCCTCAGAGGGAGCCTCCGATGCGGACAAATACGATGACGGAATAATAAAAAGACGCGGCTTTGTCGCAAATGATGCGGATATTGAAAATATCGTACAGATCCCCGGGACAGGTACATATCAAGTAGCCGCCGTCAAAAAGTCTGAGCCGAGTAAGGTTCAAATGCCAAAGAAGCAGAGCAGGCGGAAAGACGGAAAGCGGCTCGGAGATAAGGATATTTCACTTGCGATGCGATTCGGATATGAATACGAGCTTGCGGAACGGATCGGATATGACAAAGTAAGAGAACGTATGCAGAGATCCGAGAGCGTCGGCGGAGATCCTTCAAGAATGAAAAATACGTTTGGCTATTGCGGCAGTGAGTTCTCGGTTGATACAGATATCGAGACCGTGCGAGCACGCTTTGCGAGATCTCTTAAAGGCTTGAAGGTCAGAACCATCTTGACATCAATAATATTTCTGCTTTTGCTTGCGGTCGAAAATCTTTCACTTTTCGGTAACGGCAAGATAAACATTCCTTTCGTTGAGGCACATCCCGTTTATGTAAATATAGTGTCGTTTGTACTGTTCTTGACGGCGGTGCTTATGTCCTTGAAACCGCTCTTGATCGGGTTTAAGGATGCTTTGCGGTTCAACTGCTCGGAATATTCGGCGGCATCCTTTTCCGTATTTTCGGTAGCGGTGTACGACATTGTGGCAGCAGTAATGCTTGTTTTGAAGGATGAGCAGTACTTTATGCTGAACACGGTAACTGTTCTCGGCATTTTGCTGACGCTTATCTCGCGTTGCCTTGATTATAAGAGAGAATACCGAGCATTTTTCCTTATGAGCGACGGTGAGAAAAAATATTGCGCCGAGCAATATTCTCCTATCGTCAAAAATAACGGAAAGCCGATCGAAAATAAATTTCAAAGCTCTTTCATAACGGAAAAAACCGACATCGTCGAGGGGTACTTTGAACGCACCTCGAGAATGTCCGAATGGTATAAAAAGCAGAGCTTTATAATCGCGCCGATATTCGCGCTTGCACTGCTTGTGTTTGTAATTTCATATCTCAACGGAAAGAATCTTTTGCTTTCGTACTCTTATCTGGTGACCGCAGTTACCGTATGTATGCCGATATCGATGGTGCTTTTCAACAGCGTGAGCTTTGCTTGCGCCTCTAAGGATATGAACAAAAGAGGATGCGCCGTGATCGGAGAGCAAGCCGCAGATGAATATTCCGAAGCTTACGGCATAGTGTTCAGAGAAAAGGCAATGCTTAACGCATCCTTTAACAGCATCGACCGCGAGCGTTCGTGCGGAGATGCGGATATGCAGGAAATAATCAAATATATATGCAAGCTTGTCAGCCTTATCGACAGCGCTGCCTCGGAACCAATTATCTCAGTGCTTGGCGGAAAGGGGTATTCCGACGCCGAGTTAAAGATAGAGCGTATCGACCCTGACGGTATAGAGGCATTTTCTCCCGAAAATCACCGTATACTTTTGGGAGAGCGGGAATTTATGGTGCGTCACAGGATCGCCGTCAGACCCGCGGGGATTAAGGTAAACAGTGAGGACGTTTTCAGAAAGACGCTCGGGTATCTGTATATCGCGGTCGACGATATGATCTGCTGGAAGGTCGTGCTCGATTATGAAACGAAAAAAGACTTTTTAAGACTTGCAGAGATACTTGCATCAGAAGGAGTGCACACCGGGGTCGAGACCGTAAACCCGAACATCAACGAGGACTTCCTTCTGAAGCACCGCCTACCGTCTTCAGTAAGCACCGTATCATCCGACAGATTTGCCGTCAACGGTAGCGGAGAAGCCGATAAGTCCGCAAAAGACGACTCTAATGGTATAGCTTCCAAAAACAGCGGGATCATAGCAAAGCGCGAGTGCGATATGATATATCCCTTGCTTTGGTGCAAGCGCATCAAGCGAAACCAGTGCTTTGGAATGCGCGTTACTTTCATTATGATAGCCGTGGCGCTGACGGTGCTCTCGCTGACGGCAGTATTCGGATTGCATACATCGCTGAGCTCGGCTATGCTTACCTTGCTTTTCCTGATACTCAACGTTCCGGCAATGCTCTCCGGACTCTTCAATAGTCCAATTCCGAATATCGATATAACGGAAGATAAAAACGTGGAAATACAAAAATAAATAAGGTGTAGGATCAAAATGACAGATAATAATAAAAAACGTCTTGAATATGAGGCGCTTTTAAAGTCCGTAACAAAGCCCGGGAGATATTCCGGCGGCGAATACGGACAGATAAAAAAGGATAAAAGTAAGATTAAAGCGAGATGGGCATTCTGCTTTCCCGATACATACGAGATCGGAATGTCAAACCTCGGAGTGAGGATCCTTTACGGTGCGCTCAACGAGCATCCCGACATTTGGTGTGAGCGAGTGTATGCCCCGTGGAACGATATGGAGCAAAAGATGCGCGAGCACGGGATCCCGCTCTGCGCCCTCGAGAGCGGAGATGCGATCAAGGATTTTGATATCATAGGCTTTACGCTTCAATATGAAATGTGTTACACTAACGTAACAAATATGATAGACCTCGCAGGGCTTCCTCTCTATGCTAAGGACAGAGGCGACGATATGCCGATAATAATCGGCGGCGGTCCGTGTGCCTATAACGCCGAGCCTGTCGCGGACTTTTTCGATTGCTTTTCGATCGGAGAGGGAGAGGATATGCTCCCCGAGTTTACAAGGCTCTACATTCAGATGAAGGAGGAGGGAAGATACAATAAAAAGGACTTCCTTCATGAGGCGGCGGTAAAGATCGGTGGCACATATGTTCCCTCTCTTTACGATGTTACATATAACGATGACGGTACCATCAAGGCTTATACTCCGATATACGATGATGTTCCCGAGCGTGTAACCAAGAGAATAATAAAGGATCTCGACAAAGGATACTTTCCGAGCAAAGTGGTGCTTCCTTATACCGAAGCAGTGCAGGATAGGATAATGCTTGAGGTGTTCAGAGGGTGTATCAGGGGATGCCGCTTCTGTCAAGCGGGTATGATATACCGTCCCGTCAGAGAAAAAACCGCCGATGTCCTTTGCAATCAAGCGAAATGCCTCTTTGAAAACACGGGATACGAGGAGATCTCGCTGAGCTCTCTTTCGATCAGCGATTATACTCAGCTCGTAGAACTTACCGAAAAGTTGCTCGAATGGACCGACGATAATATGATCTCTCTGTCGTTGCCATCACTAAGGGTTGACAGCTTTTCAAAGGAGCTTATGGACAAGATAGCGACCGTACGTTCTTCATCCCTGACGTTTGCTCCCGAAGCCGGAACGCAGAGACTGCGCGACGTTATAAACAAGAATGTTACCGAGGAAGATCTGCTGCGCTCCGTAAATGTAGCGTTTGACGCGGGTAAAAACATTGTCAAGCTTTACTTTATGTCAGGCTTACCTACCGAGACATACGACGATATAGAGGGTATAGCCAATACCGCGCAGACCGTCGTAAAGGCGTATTTTGCCAATCCGAACAGAAATAAACGCTTGAAGCCGACCGTTACCATCAGCGTTTCGTGTTTTGTGCCTAAGCCGTTTACGCCTTTTCAGTGGGAAGGGCAGGATACCATGGAGTCTCTTGAGGCAAAGCAAAAATATCTTGCATCAAAGATCACCGACCGTTGCATAAGATATACCCATCACGTGGCGAAGGTCTCGATGATAGAGGCGATGTTTGCCCGAGGCGACAGAAGGCTGTCAAAGGTGCTCGAGCTTGCGCAAAAACGCGGATTTTCCTTTGATGCGTGGGATGAGCATTTCAATTTTGATGCTTGGATGGAGGTCATAGCCGAGGCGGGAATTGATGCTTCGTTCTATGCCAACCGAAAATTCGGCTTGGATGAGGTGTTGCCGTGGGATGTTATTGACTGCGGCGTGACCAAGGAATTCTTGCTCCGCGAGCGTGCTAAAGCATATGAGGGCATTACGACAAGGTCCTGTCGCGAGGTATGCTCGGGATGCGGTGCCAATAAACTTGGCGGCGAACGCTCTTGCTGTCCGTCGTTCAAAGGTAAGGGGGAATGAGTATGAGAAACTGCTATTTGAAGCATACTATGCAGCCCCTTGAAAAGCCCGTTTTTATACGCTTTAAGCTTGTCAAGATAGGAAGTTTGCAGTTTATCTCGCACCTTGATCTGCATAGGACTGTAAATCGAGCGATAATAAGAGCGGGTATTCCCGCGTGGTATTCAAAGGGCTTTAATCCGCACACAAAGCTTGTGTTTGCTACACCGCTTTCCGTCGGCGCTCAAAGCCGATGCGAGTATTTGGACGTCAGAATAGACAAGGATATAGATCCTTTGATCGCAATGGAACGGCTCAATGCCGAGCTTGCGTCGGATGAACTTTACTTTGTCGACGCATATTTCCCGAGTACTGCGTTTACGGATATCGTGTGGTCGGAATATATCATTGAGATATTCAATGACAGAATGGGAGACGGTGCGGCGACAGCCGTAAATGAACTGTTTTCGCGTCCCGAGATATTGATGATGAAACGCTCAAAGGCGGGAGACAAGGAAGTAAACATAATTCCTTATATCAAATGTCTCAATGCAAGATGTGAGGACGATCGGCTCGTCATAAATACCGTTCTTTCGGCAAACAGTCAGAATTATTTGAACCCCGAATTTATTGTCAGCGCGATAAGGCGCGAGCTCGGCATACTTCCCGAGGACATTACGCAAAACCTCTATTCCATTATGAGAACTTCCGTACTTTGCGAGGACGGGCAAACACCGTTCAGATAAATGAGAATCTCAACGGTACATTGACATATTCGTCTTACCACCGAGCGACGTACTGTAAGGGAAATATATAACATTAAAAGACTTACCGCTGAATAAAAATAACGGCGGCAAGTCTTCTTTGCTTTGATATTCACTTTTCCGCTCGTGCAAATATGCGTTTGAACCATACGATATCATCCGGCGGCAGAGCGTAGCTCATTATAAGCAGGCAAACATACAGTATACCGGTGAGTATTATGAATACAACGAGCTCTAATATTTCACTTGAAAAATATGTGTATTCACGCATTATCCTTGTCATACAGCAAGCTCCGGCGATACAAGCCATAGGCGCGCATATCCAAGATATAATGTGTACTTTTAATCCCGTTTCGTGTAATAGCTTTGATACGCTCAATGTCGCGTTTAATATCTCGGTGACGAACAGCGTAAATATGTATCCGCCGATGCCGTATCTCGGCAAGAGTAACCAAACGAGTATCACGGAAAGGCTCGAATCGATTATATTTACATTCATTGAATAGACCTGATATCCGAGTCCCTTGAGCATAGCATCGACTGCACTGTCAAGATACATAACGGGAATCAGCGAGGCAAAGATCGAAACATATTCCCGAATATCCTCTCGAGGATATATAGCTCGGCTTATCTCTTTTGAAAAGCATACTATGATCCCCGCTACTCCTATCGAAAATATCAGCGTAAACTGAAATACTCTGGAGGATATGTAAGTTATCTGACGGTGATTTTTTCTCTCGCGACATTCGCTCAGCTCGGGTATGAGAAGCCCGGAAAATGACGAAAGAAACGCCGAGGGGAAGAGCACTATCGGAAATGCCATACTTTGTATCTTTCCGTAGGCGGCGAGAGATGCCGAGTGAGAGACTCCGCTTTTCTTGAGCCCCTTGGGTATCAGAGCATGCTCGATCGTCAAAAGTGCTGAACGCGCATACGAGCTGAAGGCGACGGGGAGCGATATTCCGAGGATCGAATATAGAACCTCGTCATCTGCCGATCCGAGCTGTTCCGACCGAGCCTTTTTAAGGCAAAGACGGTGCTTTTTCTCATAAAGCCAAAGCACCGTCATAATGAGACACGACAGTATCTCAGACAGTGCTCCGCCGAGCACGAGCGCGATGCAGGCGTATTCCACTCCTCTCGGCATAAGCAGATTAAGCAAAAATGAGATGAGAAATATCTTGCACCATTGCTCAAGTACCCCGACAACGGCATTTTTGTATACTCTGCGCACCGCGGTAAAATATCCGTTCAGCGCGGATGACAGGGACATCATAGGCAGCGATACCGCAAATATTCGAAGGGAGAGCACCGTTCGCATATCATCAAGCAAATACCTACCGATAGGCTCGCTGAGAGTCCAAAGAAGCGATGCGGCAAGTCCTCCGAAGAAAAGGCAGTACACGGCGGCGTACTTCATAATTCTTTTGGCGCGTTGACGATCGTCTCGGCTCATACACTCGGAAATAAGCCTTGTGAGCGCCAAATTGATGCCAGAGGTGGCGAGAGTAAGGGCGAATCCGTAAACGCCTGTAATAAGCGAAAAAAGCCCCATTCCTTCCGAACCTATTCTGTTTGAGACATATACATTGAAGCCTACGGATACGATCCGCATAAGCAGAGATACACCCGTCAACATAAACGCATTTATAAAGAATCTTTTTATATTTCTCATAGCTGTGCCCATTTCTTTTGTGATAACGCGGAAGCTTGACTGTATTCCGCACCAAGCGGAAGGCGGGATCTTTAGCACGGAAATGTGTGAATCTCTCGCTTTAAGGAGCCTTTGATCATTCTGGTCTTTTGCTTGCCGCCTTCTTTGCTTTATATAAAATTTTATGCACGGGAATTCGGCTGTATGAAGCGTAGAGCTTGTTCGGGTGAAACAAAAAAGGGCGCGTGGTCTCGCACGTGCCCGTATATCCGCAGACCGATATCGTTTACGGTCGGCGGTAAAAAATAAATAAGTAATAAATTAAGCTTAACTTTGTGACAAAGCTATGCGCGATCGGAAGATCTGATCACTTTTACTGACCGTCTTATTCGTCGTCATCAACATCATCACACTCGGTCTCTTCAAAATCTTCTTTTGAAGCACCGCAGAGAGGGCATACCCAATTCTCGGGAATATCCTCAAAATCGGTTCCGGCTTCAATTCCGTTTTCCTCGTCACCCTTTTGCGGATTGTACTGATATCCGCAGAGTGCGCAGGTATATCTTTTCATATCGAACTTTAAACTCCTTTCGTTAGTTTGTGTTATTTTGACAGCCGAGATAGTGGCTGTTATGTAATGCGATAATATGATAATCTATACGAGCCGTATTGTCAAGGGGATTTTTCAAAATACATACGAATATTTGCGTTTTTTTACTGAATTTTGCATTTTTTCAGTAAATCAGGTACGGCTCTGCCTTTTTGGTGAATTGATCACAGTATGTTTTACATTTTTCCGAATAATCTCTGATCATTTTATCATCGATATCCGAGGAAAACGAGTCTGTACCGACGCGCAGCGCAAGGCTCGGAGCTTTTACCGTGAATTCCTTGTATTGAGCAAGTCGCGCATAAAGATGGAGCGCGGCGGTAAAGGGATCGTAAATGTTACGGTCGGTTATATGAAGCTCAACTCCCTCGCAGACCTCGCCTGCCCATTTGTTGAATCCGGGCGTGAAAAATGCTCTGCGGAACACAACACCGGAAAGACCGAGACCGTTCATCTCGCGACAGATCTTCATAGAGTCGACAAACGGGGCGCCGACAAGATCGAAGGGACGTGTGGTGCCTCTGCCTTCGGAGATGTTAGTTGCTTCGAAAATACAAGTACCTATATAGTTTATTGCAGTTCCGACCGACGGAATATTGGGAGACGGATTGACAAAGAGCAGGTCCGTTTCATCGGCGTACATCTCTCTTTTATAACCTTGGCAGGGAACAACGTAAAGCTCACAGCCTATATCTTTTTCTGCGTTTATGTATCGTGCGAACTCTCCGACGGTCAGCCCGTAGCGAGTCGGGATATCGTATCTTCCTATCGAGGATGAGCATTTTTCCTCGTCGAGCCATGAGCCCTGACGTGTTGCCGCGTTTATGGGATCGATTCTATCAAGCACTATCACGGGCTTGCGTAATGCGGCACATTCTTTCATAAGATATGCAAGATTGTAAAGATATGTGTAAAATCTTGCGCCGACATCTTGAACGTCGTAAACGAGGGTATCGAACAGCGAGAGGGCTCTTTCGATGTTTGCGCATCCTTTTCCGTTTATGTTGAACAGTTCCGCGCCTGTTTCGGCGTCATAAGAGCTCTCGCCCCAGCTTCCGTCCTGGAGATTGGAACGTATACCGTGCTCGGGAGCGAACATAGCGGTAAGAGTATATTTTTCAGCAATAACGTCGTACGTGGGACGCGCACTTTTATCTACGCCCGATGCGGTCGTAAGTATTCCGACTCTTTTGCCCTTCAAATATTTATCTGCTTGACTTATGCAGTCAGCTCCGTTGAAAACCTTGTATTTTGACATATTACACCGCCATTCTTTATATTGTATTCTCATTATATAATCATATTCGGTAATTGTCAATAGGCTGTCCCAAAAGTGAATAAAAAAGTTGACGGATCGGAATATTTGTGGTATACTTACATAGGAAAATTAATTGAAGGCGGAGAATGAATATGAAAAAAATGCTTGCAGTCGACGGTAACAGTATAATCAACCGTGCCTTTTACGGAGTCAGACCGCTTACTACCTCATACGGCTTGCACACTAACGCCGTATACGGGATGATAAATATTCTTGACAGACACATATCCGAGCTTTCTCCCGATTACTGCGCAATAGCCTTTGACCTGAAAGCCCCCACGTTCAGGCATAAGATGTATTCCGAATATAAAGCCGGCAGACGCGGAATGCCCGAAGAACTTGCCGAGCAGTTTGGAATAGCCAAGGAGGTTGCACAGGCACTCGGATTTGCAAAGCTGGAATCGGAGGGCTACGAGGCGGATGATATTCTCGGAACGCTCTCGAAATATGCCGACGAGGATACGACAGTCTATATACTTACGGGAGACCGCGATTCATTGCAGCTTATAAATGATAATGTTCACGTGCTTCTTGCGACCAATTCCGAAACCGTAGATTTTGACCGGGAGATGTTCAGAGAAAAATACGGTATCGATCCGACTCAATTCGTAGATGTCAAGGCACTTATGGGCGACACCTCGGACAATATTCCCGGCGTTCGCGGCATAGGCGAGAAGACCGCATTCTCGCTTATCGCACAGCACGGTACGCTCGACAATGTCTACGCCTCACTTGACACCGCAAAGCTTACAAATTGTGTAAGAACGAGACTCGGCGACGGCAAGGATTCGGCGTATATGTCAAGGGATCTTGCGAGAATATTTACCGAGGTTCCCATATCGGCAAGCCTTGAGGATATGGAGTATCACGGAATGGACAGAGCACGTACGTTTGAGCTTATGCAAAAACTTGAATTTTCTGCTTTTATCAAAAGGTTCGGGCTTGAGGCTGAAAGGAGCAATACCGAAGCGCAGGAGAAAGAGAGTGAGGAAAGCTATTCATTTGCGGATGGAGATGCCGAGTGCGAAATACTCAAAAGAACAGATGGGCTGTTTGCGATAAGCTTTAAAGACAGCACGGTCACACTGTTTGACGGAAACACGGCGGTAAGGTTCTCCGATATTGACGGTTGTGCTGACAAGCTTTCAAAATTTTTCTCTCTCCATGATAATCGTGTAATTTGCTGCGACTGTAAGGCACTTTACAAATTTCTCGGCGCGCACGGGATAAAATTCAGAGATGCTCATTTTGATGTTATGCTTGCCGCATACGTTATCAATTCGGGCAGCGGAAGCTATGATATTTCAAGAATAGTCATAGAATATCTTGGAAGAAGTCACAGCGACGGTACGGACACGGCAATATACGCCTTTGAACTCTATCCTTTGCTTTGCGAAAGACTTCGCACGGACGGGCTCGATAAGCTTATGTACGAGGTCGAGATGCCGCTTGCGGCGGTTCTGACGGATATGGAGCTTTACGGCTTTAAGATAGATCCCGACGGCATACGCACGTACGGCGAGGAGCTTTTGAGCCTTGCCAAAGAATACGAAAGCAGGATATTTATGCAGGCGGGCGAGACGTTTAACATAAATTCTCCGAAGCAGCTCGGCGAGGTACTCTTTGAAAAGCTTCATCTCAAAGGCGGTAAAAAGACCAAAACCGGTTACAGTACGAGCGCCGATGTTCTCGAAAAGCTTCGCTCGGTCTACCCGATAGTTGACGATATACTTGAATACAGAAAGGTAACAAAGCTCAGATCCACATACGTTGACGGGCTTTTGCGTGAGGCTGACGAAAACGGAAGAGTGCACACGAATTTTAAACAGACGGGAACCGCAACGGGCAGACTCTCCTCGACCGAGCCAAACCTCCAGAATATTCCGATAAGGACCGAGCTCGGCAGACTTTTACGGCGATTCTTTATTCCCGAGAACGGGGAATACGTTTTAATAGACGCGGACTATTCGCAGATAGAGCTGCGGTTGTTGGCTCATATCTCGGGCGATGAAACTATGATAGAATCCTTCAGATCGGGAAAGGATATTCACGCCTCGACCGCATCTCGCGTATTCGGCGTTGCGGAGTCCGAGGTAACTGCCGAGATGAGAAAGCACGCAAAGGTGATAAACTTCGGTATCCTTTACGGAATGGGAGAATTTACGCTTGCAAACGATCTTCATATAAGCCGCGCCGAGGCAAAGGAATACATCGACAGCTACCTTTCTGGTTTCCCTCGGGTAGATGAATATCTGAAAAATATAATAAAGTCTGCATATGATAACAAGTACGTAACCACTATGTATTCACGCCGCAGGTATATTCCGGAGCTTTCGGGGCAAAACAAAATGCTCCGCTCGTTCGGAGAGCGCGTGGCGATGAACAGCCCGATACAGGGCAGTGCGGCGGATATTATCAAGATAGCTATGATAAATGTGCATCAAGGTTGAAGAAAGAAGGGCTTGACGCAAGACTTATCCTTCAGGTACACGACGAGTTGCTCATAGAGGCATCGAAAAAGGATGCCGAGCGCGCACGGCGAGTACTGTGCGAGGAAATGGAGTCGGTCGCCGCTCTCTCGGTTCCTTTGACCGTTGAGGTCGAGATGGGCGATAATTGGCTCTTTGAATGATCTGTAACGCAGATAATGTAATATTTTATTTCGGTCTCCTGTAAAATAGAGTAAGAACTTATTTTACGGGAGATCTTTTTATGATTGATTCGATCTGTAAGGGTAAAAGCGCAAGCAAAAACAGGGCGGCGATACACAGCGCGGCATTTGTCGCGGTTATGATATTGCTTGCACTTATTTGCTTGGGCTTTTGTATCGTAGGAAAAAAGCTTTCCGAAGAGAAGCGTACGGCATCCGCGGCTTTTAACGCTGAGACCGCAACAAAGACGGTAATTATCGATGCAGGTCACGGCGGTGAGGACGGTGGAACGGTCGGGAAAAACGGCGTTTACGAAAAGGAACTGAATCTGAGTATCGCGCTACTTCTCCGTGATATGCTGAAAAGCGCCGGATATGACGTGATTATGACACGGGAGGAGGACGTGCTACTTTACGATAAAACGAGCGATTACAAAGGGCATAAAAAACAGCAGGATCTTGCCTCAAGGCTCAAGCTGGCGCAAGATCATCCCGAAGCGATCTTTGTAAGCATACATATGAACTCATTTCCGATCGAGAAATATTGCGGACTTCAGGTCTACTATTCCAAAAACAGTGATGAGTCGGCGCGCCTTGCCGCCGTCGTGCAATCAAATACGGCGGAATATCTTCAAACGTACAATAAAAGAAAGATCAAGGCGGCGGACAAAAGCATATATCTGCTTGACCGAATGAGCAATCCTTCGATCCTTATCGAGTGCGGATTTTTGTCCAACGCCGCCGAGTGTGAGCGTCTTTCCGACGCAGAATACAGAAAAAAACTCTCGTTTGTCATATTCAGATCAATATGTGAGCATATTTTGAGCGCCGACGCTTGATTTTTGCGCCGTTTCGGTGTATAATTGCTTTGAGATCCGATGTCTCAAAACTAAATGACCGAAAGGGTGCGATCTATGAAATCAAAGCTTGTATACGTTTGCTCGGAATGCGGATATAAATCACCGAAATGGGTCGGAAAATGTCCCGCGTGCTCTATGTGGAATACATTTGAGGAGGAGGTAAGTCTTCCGACACAGGGAAACGCAAGACGAAGCATTGTTGAAGGGGGAGACTCCGCACAGCGCTTTTCAGAGCTTGAGATACCGACTTATATGCGTTTTAAAACGGGGCAGGGAGAGCTTGACCGCGTACTTGGCGGCGGTCTTGTCAGCGGCTCGGTCGTTCTTATCTCCGGAGAGCCGGGTATCGGAAAATCCACCTTGCTTATGCAGATCTCCGATTCTCTCGGCGGCACAACGGTGGAAGGCAGAAACCGACGTGTGCTCTACGTCTCAGGAGAGGAATCGGGCGGTCAACTTAAGATGAGAGCCGACAGGCTCGGCGTAAAGGGCGACAATTTGTTCGTGCTTACCGAGACCAATATCGCGCGCGTGATAGAAGAGACAAATAAAACCAAGCCCGATATACTTATCGTGGACTCGATACAAACGATGTATGACAGTAACATATCCTCCGCACCGAGCAGTATCACGCAGGTAAGGGAGTGCGCGCTCGCGCTTATTTCCAAAGCCAAGAGCGAGAATATCTCCATAATACTTGTCGGACATATCAACAAGGACGGAAATATTGCGGGTCCCAAGGTGCTTGAGCATATGGTAGACGCGGTCATATATTTTGAGGGCGAGCGCAGACAACAGTATAGGATCATACGAGCCATAAAAAACAGATACGGCTCGACTAACGAGATAGGCGTTTTTGAAATGACGGATCACGGACTGAGTGAGATACCCAATCCCTCCGAGATGCTTCTCGCGGGCAGACCCAAAAATGTTCCCGGTAACTGCGCGGTCTGCACTATTGAGGGAACGCGCCCGATCATTGCCGAGATACAGGCACTCGTTACGCCCACGGTCTTTCCCGCACCGCGAAGAACCTCAAACGGTATAGACTATAACCGCCTGTGCCTCATTCTTGCCGTGCTTGAAAAGAGGCTCGGACTGCGTTTTTCGCAAAATGATGTTTATCTTAACGTAATAGGCGGCTTAAACATTGATGAGCCGGCGGCTGACGTAGCGATAGCACTTGCGCTTATTTCCTCGCTCACCAACAGGACGATCCCCGACGATCTTATAGCGATAGGCGAGCTCGGACTTGCGGGCGAATGTCGCACTGTTTCGGAGCTTGAATATCGCGTAAAGGAAGCGGCAAGGTTGGGATTTACCAAGGTCATAGTGCCTGCGGGAAATTCGGTACAAAGCAAAACCGACGGCGTCAGTATCATATCAATAAACGGAATATATGAGACTCTGCATTATCTTATGCAGGGGACGGATAATGAATAGACTCGGAAAGGAAGAAGGATCAATGAAAAAAATACTCGTTATAGGAAACAGCTACGGCGTCGATGCGACTCGCTATATGTATGGCATCGCTCGTGCGGCAAAAAAGGATCTGAAGATAGTTTGCCTGTATATAGGCGGATGCAGTCTTTACAGGCATTACAGAAATATGCTCAGCGAGGAAAAGGTGTACGAATACTATATCGACGGCATCAACTCGGGACTTCGCGTATCTCTTAAGGAAGCTCTGCTTTCGGATGAATGGGATAACGTAGTGCTTCAGCAGTGCAGCCCGAGGAGCGGCGAATATGAGACCTATCTTCCGTATCTTCCCGAGCTTTCGACATACGTAAGGAAGCTGGCTCCCGCCGCAAAGCAGTATATCCATATGACGTGGACGTATGCGGAAGGATCGACAAGATTTAAACTCAGTCCCTTTGAAACACGTGAAGAAATGATCCCCCGCGTCAAGGATGCGTACCGCAAAGCCGCTGAGGAGATAAACGCCGACGGCGTTATTCCGTCGATGGACGCTATGTGCAAGCTTTACGACGCAATAGGAGAGGGAACATATCGTGATGGCTTTCATTGCAGCCTCGGCGTCGGAAGATATATGCTCGGCTGCGTCTGGTTTATGGTTTTCTTCGGCAAGGACGTAGAGGGGAACTCCTTCCGCGACTTTGATATCGAGGTGAGCGATGACGAGGTAAAGCTCGCGCAAAGCATCGCAAAGCAGACCGTGCTCGAAAACGGATATCTCTTGAAATAAGGATGAAATAAAACAAAAAAGCAAACCGCATAAATGCAGAACAGGGCTACCGCACAAAAATTATGTGCGATAACCCTGTTTTTAATTTCGGTAATTTTTACTTGCTTATGTCCCCGTCGGTGCAGTGAACAGTGTATGTAGGTAAAACTACGGAAGTTAAATCTTCTTATCGGGGGGGATAAACTTGACAGTAAATGATGCAGTTGCAAAGCGTATTTCCAAGTTGTTGCGTGAAAAGGATATGTCCCAATACCGCTTGGATCAGGAATCGGGAATACAACACGGAAGTATGCAGTGTATTATGAACGGACGAAACAAAACGGTAACTTTGAGTACCGTGATTATGCTTGCAAGAGGCTTTAATATGACTCTTGCCGAGTTCTTAGATGACGAGATTTTTCGTTCGGAAAATTTAGAAGTGGAACAGTAAAAGCCGCCTTAATGTGTAGGGCGGCTTTTGTCAATGTAAAGTGATAGCCGAAGTGCCTTTCTACACACCGGCAAAGCTTATACATTTATTTGAACTTAATACATTTTATATTTGAGTCTGAGATTATCCGCGATCATAGCGATAAATTCCGAGTTGGTCGGCTTGCCTCTGTTATTCTGTATCGTATAGCCGAAATAGGAGTTGAGTGTGTCGATGTCTCCTCTGTCCCAGGCGACCTCGATGGCGTGACGGATAGCTCGCTCGACTCTCGAGGTGGTAGTCGAATATTTCTTTGCGACGGAAGGATAGAGCACCTTTGTGACAGAATTTATGATATCACTGTCCTTTACCGTAAGCAGGATCGCCGTTCTGAGGTATTGATAGCCCTTGATATGTGCGGGTACGCCGATCTGATGGATTATCTGTGTTACCTGCGCTTCGAGATCGGGAGGAGTCGGTATATTGTTTTCTCTCGGCTCTGTTTCCTGCGATGAGAGTGTGGGGATATTATTGCGCGTTTTCATAAGCCCCTCGATATGTTCGCAAAGGCTTGCGGCGTTGAGCGGTTTAAGCAGGCAAAGGTCGGCACCTGCCGCCGTTGCTTCAACGAAAACATTTTGATTGGGTACTGCCGAGGTTACGATAAAGCAGGGAACCTTGCCCGGCGCGTAATTGAGCGTGCGACATTTTCTTACGACGCCGATCCCGTCTATTTTGGAGAGCCATATATCAACGATCACTATATCCGGATGTATCCTACCCGTCTTTATCATAGCATCCTCTCCGTTGATCGCTTCCTCGACATATCGGTATCCGGCTCTTGTTAATGTGTCCTTGAGTATCTGTCTTTGCGCCGAGCTTTCCTCAGCTATCAATATTTTTGCATTGTATTCCATTTTGTGCCTCCGAAGTTAATTATTTGACACTAATATAATACCATAAAATGGTAATAATTTCAAGTGGTTGACAAAAAATTCCAAATCAAAAAATCAACAAAGTTTTTTGAGGAATTTTGGCAATAATTACCAAATCTTCCCAAATCGGCTTTGTTGATATGATATCGTATAATATTCGGTGGCTTTTCAGCTGTGCTGACACGGGTGCTCAAAGAAGTGCTCGAGGTCTACTTTGTATTCTCCGTCTGTCTTTTTGAATCCTATGAGTCTTAGAAGTCCGTCAAGCTTTTCTGCATCCGCGCCGTCGTAGTAAGCGGTTTTGATGCCGCACAGATCGATAAAATTCAGAGTAGCTCTTCCGAGCACGAACATAGCCTGAGTATCATCACTGCCGTGAACCTGCGAAAGGCACCTTAGCGAACCGCCTCTGCCGTCTATGGTGAATTGGCACACTCCGATGAGCTTATCCTCCATAACGACCTCATATGCCATAAGATCCGCATCGTATTCCGCGCCGCAATGGTTGCATATGATCTCCTGTTCTTCCTTTGATTGGATGGGGAGCGCCTTTATCATTTTACTGTTCCTCCGTAGCTTTTTTACTTTCCTTGATCAGATAGTCTACCTCTTTTTTGGTGAGCTCTCTCCATTTGCCCGCGGGGAGATCGCCGAGCTCGACCTTGCCGATCGCAACCCTTTTAAGTCTTAGCACATTGAGACCGACCTTTTCGCACATCTTGCGTATCTGTCGGTTTCTGCCCTCGTGAAGAGTCATTTTGATCACGGTAGAGGTCTCGCCGAGATCACTTATTTCCGCTTCAACAGGCAGAAGCTCGTATCCGTCAATATTCATAGGTCGATTGAGCTTTTCTATTTGCGTCTCGCTTGCACGACCGGACACCTTGACAAGATATATCTTCGGAATACCGTGTCTTGGGTGGGTCATAGCGTTTGTGAATTCGCCGTCGTTTGTGAGCAAGAGCAAGCCGTCCGAATTGTAATCCAAACGTCCGACGGGATAGACTCTGCCGGGAATATCCGAGATAAGATCCTTTATGCACTTGCGTCCGCATTCATCCGAAAGGGAAGTGATAACGGCACGAGGCTTATTAAACATAATGTAGAGCTTTGGTTCGGGCGCATCCTCACCGAGAACCTTTGAATCGTACACGACTCTATCCTTGCCGGGAACTATCTTCTGACCGATCTCGGCTGCCTTGCCGTTGACTCTGACTCGTCCCTCTGCGATAACCGCCTCGGCGGCACGTCTTGACATTATTCCGAGATCAGTAAAATATTTTTGCAGACGGATCTCGCCGCCGTTTGAATTGTTGTTTGTCTTATTGTTTGCCATTTAAGTATTCCAATCGTTTTATACTCTGTAAGTTTTTACTTTTGAGCGTATTATTTCCGTTTAGTTGAATTTAGTCGAATTTGCTTTTTAATCTATCCCAAAGACCCGATCTGTATTTTACGCGATCGACTCCGTATACAGCGATTATTTCGGTATCGGCAACAGCTCTTCCGTCACAATAAAATATGAGTCTGCCGAGGCGCTCTCCGCTTTCAACGGGCGCATATCCTTGACTCGGAAGCTCGACTTTGTACATTATTTCTCCGTGTGAGCGAGGAAGCGTGGCTCCTACCTCAGTTGGATTTGAGACGGTCACATACTGCTCGGCACCTCCGACAAGATACAGCGGCTCGGAAAACTCTCCCTTCTTGCATAGCATTACATATTCATATGTTTCGAACCCGTAGTCGAGCATCTCGGTATGATCCTTCCAATCGTTCGGTGCATTAAGCGTGACCGCAATAAGTCTTACGCCGTCACGCTCGGCGGCAGAGACCAGGCATCTGCCCGAACGCTTTGTGTATCCTGTTTTTACCCCGATAGTGCCGTCGTACATTCGCAAAAGCTTATTGTGATTGATAAGCAGCCGTACTCCGTCCTCGGAATTCAGAGGGATAGTCTTCTTTTCCGTTGAGAATATCCGCTCAAGCGTCGGATCCGCAAGAGCTTCACGCGCTATTATCGCAAGGTCGTGCGCCGTAGTGTAATGCTCCTCATTGTCGAGCCCGTGCGGATTCTGAAAGCTCGTGTTGTAGAGCCCCAGAGCCTTGGCTTTTTTGTTCATCATCTCGGCAAAGCCCTCAACACTGCCTCCGACCTCAATGGCTATGGCAGTGGCGGCATCATTCGCGGATTCGAGCAAAAGCGCATAGAGCAGATCCTCCATACAGAGCTTTTCGCCTTCGTACAGATATATCGATGAGCCCTCTATTCCGACTGCTTGCTTGGTTACGGTTACCGTCTTGTCAATGGGGCAATTTTCTATTGCAACAAGCGCCGTCATTATCTTGGTGGTGCTCGCCATCGGAAGCTTTTTCTCGGCGTTGTATTCGTAGATCACATTTCCGCTGTTGGCGTCAATCAGCACGGCACTTTCCGCTGAGACCTTAAGTGCTTTGGCAGAGGTAAGTATATCACTGTAATTTATAACGGGAAGTCCGCTTAGCGCCTTTAACGGTACACGATCGTCGGCTTTTGAATATCCTCCCGATACACACAGTACGAGCAAAGCCGCGAAGATCAGTATTAGCGCAGTACCGATCCTTATTTTTGAACGTGTACTTCTTTTTCTGTTTGATGCCTTGCGCTTTTTGTCCGTTTTTGTCATAGCGTCCTCCATATATATTCGTATCTATCTAAATAATATATATTTCGATATGGGTGCAGCTATGACTTGACGTGCGAAAGTGAAAAAATTATTCTTCTACCGCTTCCTCTGCGTCGGATTTTTTGGACTGTCCGCCCGCAAATGTAGCTTTTATCTTTTCTATGATCTCGGGCGAGCGCTCGATAATATCCGCTATCTGCTCGATGGGATCGTTGGGGGTCTTCATACCCACGTTGATAAACTCAACATTACCCGTGCTCGTGATAACGATAAAGCCGACGGGGGAGATGCTGAGCCCTGTACCGCCCGCACCGCCGAAGTTCTGAAGCTTCGACATAGCTACCGCCTCGTTCTTGCCCGAGTAATCAAGACCGCCCGTAGCAAATCCGACGGAGATCTTGGAAACGGGAATTATCGTAACGCCTGTTTCGGTCACATAAGGTGTACCTATAATGGTATTTGCATCTACTAACGAGCGTATGCTCTCAAGTGAGGTACGGATTATGTCCTGAAGCTTGTTTTCTTTTTCCATAATAAGATTCCTTTCAAGTATGAATGAGTTTTAAGTTTTAAGTTTTATGTGTTATATTTATCGCTTGCCCGTGCCTTGGCTTTTTCGAGAAGCCTCTCTTCTGAGAGCCTCTCTTTGCTCAAGGCGCTTTTTTATCATCTCGGCCCTTGCTTCGGTCATCGCCGCGCGCTTTGCCGCACGGTTTTTTGTTTTTATGAATATTTTAAGTGCTCTTAATCCGATATCAACAAGATGCCATACACGGAGAGAAAACGCGATCTTGATATCGACAGAGGTCGACTTCGCCGTAAAATTCGGATTAACGGATATATCCGCGCCTTCAAGCTCGTTTATATTGGTGAATTTTTCGAGAAATGCGGCTATCGGACACACCGCCTGACACACCGCACCGTAAAGTATCGCCGTGCTTGCGGGATCTCCCGTTGAGAGATCGATGTGCAACCGTGCCACCTTGATCCTGAAGTGCTTAAAAAAACGTGTGAAAAACATAGCAAGAAGATCTTTTATCATTTCAAGATTTTCCGCAAGGGTGGGCTTTCGTGCTTTTTCTCTTTGGGAGATATTCTTTTTACGTTCCTTTTTGAGCTTTTTGGCTTCTTTTTTTTCTTGCTTTTTTCGTTGCTTTTCAAGCTCCTTTTTCAGCTGCTTTTTCTTGCGACGCTCTATCTTTTTCTTCGAATAATGCCCGAGCCTGACCTTTTTTTGCTTGGCGGGCAGGAGCCTTATTCTGATGATCCCGAGAACCGATACCGCAAGAACGACGTCATCGCGGTATTCTATCGTGACGGTCGCTTTCAGCAAAAGTATAAAGGCAAGAAAGACAAGGATACCGAGTAATATATAAAGTGCGAGCATATTATCTCCATTCCGCCGCCCGCGGCGGCACAAAGTTAAGCGGATGCTTCCGTATCATTCCTCAGACGGGGCTTGCGTATCCGCATTTCCCAACGGCGCTTCTTTATCGGCGTTCTGTGCTTCAACGCACTCGGCGCCCTCTTCGTTCGGAAGAGTAAGGTATTCTGCCACGGGAAGCTCTTCAAGCGAGTTGAGACCGAATACACGCAGGAATTTATCCGTCGTTTTGTAAAGCATAGGTCTGCCGGGCGCGTCGAGCCTGCCACACGCTTCTATAAGCTCCTTGTCTATCAGCGAGTTTGTCGCATAAGTACTGTCAGTACCTCTGACGGCATCGATAAATGAGCGGGTAACGGGTTGATTGTACGCAACGATCGCAAGCACCTCAAGTGAAGAATTGGAAAGGTTGCCGCCTTTGCGTATCCCGAGTGCCTCCCTTATGTAAGGCGCAAATTGCTCCTTGGTGCAGAGTTGACAGCTGGCACTCTCCGGGTAATTCACGAGCATAATGCCCCTGCCGCTCTCCTCGTCCGCATATGTAGCTGCAAGATGCTCCGTAAGTATTTTGATCTCCTTTACGCCTACGCCGAGCACCTCGGAGAGCTTTTCGTATTTTACGGGATGACCCGCGGCAAAGAGTATCGCCTCTATCGCCGCTTTAAGATCGTTTACTATTGAAAGATTTTGTTCGTCCATTTTATTTTTTCCGTTTCTGTCTTAGCTTTTTTATGATCATTCGTCCGAGCCGTCGTTCGTTTCCGTGTATTCCTCTGTGTTCGGATCCTCCGCGGACTCCGTATCTCCGTCTTTGCCGTCTCCGATCACGGGGATCTCGGCGTCGGGATTGTATATCAGCTTTGTATCGATCCCGTGCATAACCGATCTTGCGTAATCTTCCTCGTCTATGATGAGCGTTTTGGTTTTTATGAGCTCGAGAACGCCGAGAAATGTAGCAACGATCTCGGGAATATCCGGTTTTTCGCCCGAGAACGAGAGCAGGTCTCTTATTGTCGATGCGCGTTTCTTTGAAAGCCTGCGGACTATGGTACGGATCTTTTTGTCGATCGATATCATAGGCTTACGTATCATCGGTGTGAACACCTCGGTGCTTTCTTTCACCGTGCTCCTTGCTCTTGCGTTGATCTTGCTTACCGCGTTGACTAGTGCCATGGGATCCTGGTCGAGCACGAATGTGCGGTCGACGGAGATCTCATCGGTATCCTTTACCATTCTTCCCGAAAAGACCGTATAAAGCGCCGACAGCTTTGACGCCACTTGCTTTGCCTGTTGAAAACGCAAAAGCGCATCGGTTATTCGAGCGCGCGGATCCTCCGTCTCGGTAACGGGGCGCGGAAGCAGCATCTTACTCTTTATGAGCATAAGCTCGGCCGCCATAACAAGAAATTCTCCGAGGGTATCCATATCCTCAATGCCCGATTCACGTATATATTCGACGTATTGGTCACAGATAAATGATATGGGTATATCAAATATATCTATTTTATTTTTTGATATCATGCTCAGCAGGACGTCAAGGGGCCCGTCAAACTGCCCTATGTGATATTGCATTGTGCTATCCATTGTTATCTCAATCCGTTTCCGACGTAGTAAAGTAAGGTGTTCAGCTCAGCTTGGGGCATAAAGGAAATATTAAAGAGTCCTTTATCAACTATGAGATCTGTAAGGTAACCGAGCGGACCGCTGATAAATCCGAGTGCCACCACGATCATAAATGCAATGTAGATGTACTTCTCATATTTCATAATACCGAAATACCATTTTGCGGGAAGAAAAACGTAAAGTATTCTCGAACCGTCAAGGGGATTTATGGGTATCAGATTGAACACGGCAAGACTTACGTTTATCGCCACACCGAGATACAGCATATATATGAGGAGCGATGCCGCAGTTACCGCGGGCGGAACCTCAAATCCCGTGCTGTAAAAGAGATATCCTATAAGATCGGAGTAGATGCTCTCTCCAAACAAGGTGGGAAAGAGAAACATAGCAAGACGCAAAAGGATCGTGAATATAAGTGCGAGTATAAGGTTTGAAACGGGACCCGCAAGTGCCGTGAGCGCCATATCGCGGCGCGGCTTCTCAAAATTTCTCGCATTTACGGGTACGGGCTTTGCCCAACCGAAATGGAAAAGTATCATACATATAAAACCTATCGGATCAATATGCTTCAGAGGATTCATGGTTATCCTTCCGAAGTTGCGTGCCGTCGTGTCGCCGAGCTTATATGCGGCGTAGGCGTGCGACATCTCGTGGAAGGAAAGAGATATAAGTATTACGGGGAGACCGAGTAAATAATACGGCAGACTTTGAGCAAATGAAGATAATATACCGTTCATTTTACTTACCGTCCTTTCTTATAGGGTAGTATTTGCGGAAGGTACGTGTCATCACTTTATTTCCGCGTAAGAGATTATCAATTGCCAAAGCTCGGAGCGTCCTTCGTTTTTCAATGCGGAGAAGGGGACTACGGGGATGTCCTTCCCGATGAGAGGGTGTTCTGCTATCTTTGTAAGGCTTGCGGCTCTTTCTGTCTTATTGAGCTTGTCGATCTTGGTGACCGCTACGATGAAAGGAATGTTTGCCTCTCTCAGCCAATTGAGCATAGTCTCATCATCCCTCGTCGGACCTGTGCGGCTGTCGATCAGCTGAACTACAAGCTTCAGACGGTCAATGTTTCTGTTGTCGGTAAAGTATCCGTCCGTCAACTTTGACCAACGCTGTTTTTCTTCAAACGTGCGCTTGGCGTAGCCGTATCCGGGAAGATCCACGAGATAAAGCTTTTTGTCTATGCTGTAAAAATTGATCGTTATGGTTTTTCCGGGCGAAGAGCTTACCCTTGCCAGAGACTTTCTGTTTAGAAGAGAATTTATAAGTGAGCTTTTTCCGACGTTTGAGCGACCCGAGAGCGCTATCTGCGGAAGCGCATCCGAAGGAAATTGCTTTATGAGTCCGGCGGTTATTTTCAACTCGGCATTTTGTGTGTTTAGAATTGCCATAATGTCTCCTTGATATTTTGTGTATTAATGCGGTCAGCGAACGAGTGCTGCGCGAAGGACCTCTCCTATTTCGGAGCAGGGAATAAAGCTTACGTTTTCGAGTACCGCTTTATCGACGTCCTCGAGCATAGGCTCGTTATCCTTTGGGATAATGATCGTCCTTATACCCGCTTGATATGCCGCCATTGTTTTTTCTTTTAGTCCGCCAATCGGCAAAACGTGACCGCGAAGCGAAAGCTCGCCTGTCATTGCCACGTCGTGGCGTACCTTTATTCCGCTGAGCGCGCTGACGAGTGCTGTACACATAGTTATACCTGCGGACGGTCCATCCTTAGGAACTGCGCCTCCGGGGACGTGGATGTGTATATCCTTGCTTTCGGTAAAATCGGCAGTGTATCCGTATTCGGACGCGACGGTTCGCGCACACGTTACGGCTATATTTGCGGATTCCTTCATAACGTCACCGAGCGATCCGGTCAGATTGAGCTTGCCCTTTCCGGCGGTAATGACCGCCTCGACCTCAAGCGTGTCGCCGCCTGCCTGCGTGTACGCAAGCCCTGTTACGGCTCCTACCTCGTCAGCCTCGGAAAGTCTGTCCGGCAT
>CAYYND010000015.1:0-28480 GCA_964472845.1 uncultured Lachnospiraceae bacterium
TTAGTACCCTCTTTTACAAGGTTGTGAACCTTAACGGTATCACCAACGTTGAACGAAGGAACCTCGGTCTTGAGCTGCTCGTTTGTCATAGCCTTTAACAAATCCATCTTGGGCCTCCTGAATATCGGACATTCGTGCGAGCAAAGCAGAGGACTGTCCGTGATTAAAGCTTGCTTACGCAAACACACAATATTATACTATAATTCTTCTTTTTACGCAATAGGCAATTTCAAGAACTTGTGTTGACCAAATGTTAATTTTTTAAAAACATAGCCTTTAAAGTGCTGAATATAGTCGGTATATTTACGGCGATCAAGGCACACACGAACAAAGATTGAAAAATGATGTTATATTCTCCGCTTACCACAATGCTTGCGCACTGCGCCGCGAGCACTGCGGTGCTTATAATGAATGTGGGCTTATATATACGGAATTTGACATATTTCCTTACGTTTACGGATCGTATAACGAAGACCAACGCATAGCAAAGCAAGGTGGCAAATGCCGCTCCGTTAGCTCCGAAAACAGGGATAAGAAGAATGTTGAAGACTATATTTACCACTGCGCCGACAGCCGCGGTCACAAGAGACATAACAGTCTTTTTTCTGAGCGCGTAAGTACTGCTCAAAAAGGTTACCAAGGCGGTAAATACGGTAGCTACAAGAAGTATCGGAACATATATCCACGCATCCCTGTATGAGTCCGCCAACAGGATGTTGATAAGGGGCTTACAGAGAAGCATAAGGAACGAGCAGGCAAGCATCATCACGGTCGAAAATGCGGCAAAGGTACGCTCGAAATAATAGGAGTTTTCTCTTTCCTCGCGTGCCGTCTCCTCGGGGGTCTTTTCCGATTCTCTGTCCTCTCCCTTCGAGCGTTTTCCCGAGAAAGCAAAATACTGCCATGCTTCATTGAATACAGCAGATGCGAGCGTAAGAAGCGTAGGTATTTTATACGCCGCGGCGTAAAGGCCGTTCACCGAATCTCCGCATATCTCCGACACTATATATCTGTCGGAAACGTTCGTTATCCACCAGAATATTGTCGTAGGAATGAGAGGCAAACAGTATTTAAGCATTTCGCGGATCAAGTCTTTTCTTATCAACGACAGTTTTATATCTTTCAAAGGTCTTGAGACCGCTATGATGAAAACCGTGGAAAGCAGGTCGGCAACTACCGTGGAAAGGACATATCCCGTGATATTCATTTTGAATACGACCAAGAAGAGTATATTAAGTCCTATCGTAAACGCCGTGTTGACTATTCCCTGCACCGCAAAAAGTCTTGCCCTTCCCTGCGCCCTAATGTACTGAGCGAAAAGAGAATGTATGTCTGCCGCAATGACGTAGACTACGATAAGCCAAACATACCCGTCAAACTTTGAAAAGAGCGCCAAAACAGGAGACAGCACTCCGAAAGCCGCCACGCCGATAAGCAGAACAAAAAGTCCCGAGCTGAGCACCGCTCCTTTATCGGTTTGCTTTTCCGAAACGAAGCGAAATACGGCATCAGTCATACCGAGGCAAGCAAACGGAATTATCAGATTTGCCGCCTGCGTTATGAGGTCGGCTGTACTGTACATACCGGGGGTCAGATACTCCGTGTACAACGGAAGCATAAGAAAAACGAGCAGCTTTGATGCAAATGTGCCCATTGCAAGTACGACCGTATCGGTCAATAATCTTTTAATCTTTTTATTCATTATACGTCCGTCCCTCTTTTCCGTTTCCGTATCTCTCATTACGACCGATCTTAACGGTCCAAGGATTATTTTAGCACATTATCCGCGCTAAGTCAACGGGATAAAATGATTTTCCTGTTTATTTTATTTTTATGTTCAACCGACGGTTTTATGTGAGGATATTATGACAGGCATAGAACGGTGTGAGGTCACGGACACGCGTTCTTTTATGAGTGAATTTTTATCTGCTATAACGCATTGGAGGCTTGCGCCTTCAAGGACATCTGTCTGTTCAAAAATGATACTGTCGGAAACTAGCGCTCCCTTGCCTATCTTTACTTTTCTGAATATTATCGAATTTACAACAGTCCCCTCAATCTCGCACCCGTCCGCTATAAGCGAATTTTTGACAACCGCCTCCGATGAAAGCTTTGCGGGAGGCGGATTGTGAAGCCTTGTAAATACGGGATTTAGCGGATCGGAAAGTATCTTTCTTCTCAGATCACGATCATTTATGATCTGCATACTGCGCTCGTAATATTCCGACACACTGTGCACGGTCAATATCGGGCTCGCAACACCGTATCTTCCCACGCTTATTCCGAGCGCATTTTTTAAGATTATATCTTCGGAGAAGGACGCAAGCCCTTTTACCGCCGATTCCGCAAGTACGGAAAGCAAGGACGCGGTCGTCGCCACGCATATAAAAGCATTCTGCACTCCGTCGCTTGAAAGCAAGGTGATATCGTATCCGTTCAACTCGTGATATTCGAGCATTTTATCAAAGTTAAAATTGAATACAGCGTCGCAATCGGTCATAACTATATATTTTTCGTTTATGCCTTCTATCGTATGATAGACACTCATAAGCGTATTCAATCTCGATTCATATGACTCGGAGCGTCTGATTGCATAAGCACTCATCATAGGGGTAAGGATACGCAATCCGCCGGAATGGCGCGCAAGGTCGTAGTCTTTGCCCGAGCCTATGTGCTCCGTGAGAGAATGATAGTTGTGATGTGCGATCACGTATATATTTTCTATTCCGCTGTTCACCATAGCAGATATCGGAAAGTCGATCATTCGATATCTGCAAGCGAACGGGATCGAGCCCATGGTACGCTTTTTCGTAAGCTCCGGCAGTTTTTTATCGTGTAGATTTGAGAAGATTATTCCCGCAGTATTTTTCATTGATTTTATCTCCCTTCCGTCTCTTCTTGATTTTTTGAAATGCGCCTGCCGCCTTCGATAACACTTCCGCTCGGAATTTTCATACCGCTTCCGATGACACATATACCTTTCCCCGTGTCGCGGCTGTCTCCGATCCTACAATCCTTCCCGATCACGGTATCGCAGTCGACGATCGAATACTCCACGTGCGCCCCGCTTTTTATGACGCTTCCGCTCATCACTACGGAATTGCTTACCTCTGCGCCCTCCTCGACGGTAACTCCGTTAAAAATAACGGAATTTATGACCGTTCCGTATATCTCGCACCCCTCGGTTATCAAGGAATTGCTCGTTACCGCACGATCTCCGATGTACTGCGGAGGCTTTGCGTTATTTCTCGAAAGTATGCGAGAGCGTCTCTTGTGAAGATCAAACCGAGGGTTAACTCCGAGCAGATCCATATTTGCCTCCCAATAGCTCTCAAGCGTTCCGACGTCCTTCCAATAGTCGTTATACCTGTATGCAAAAAGCTTTATCCCGTCATCAAGCATCGCGGGTATAACATTCTTTCCGAAATCGTTAGACGACTCCTCGTCGTTTGCGTCTCTTGTGAGATATTCCTTGAGCACATCGTAGGAAAAAACGTATATTCCCATAGATGCAAGATCGTTTTCGGGCACCTTGGGCTTTTCGGCAAACTTTGTTATCCTTCCGTTCTCATCGGTAGACAGTATACCGAAGCGCGATGCCTCTTTTATGGGTACTTTGATCGCCGCTATCGTGCAGTCTGCTTGATTTTTTATGTGCTCGCTTACCATCTCGCTGTAATCCGCATTATAGATATGGTCGCCCGAAAGGATCACTACGTACTCGGGTGAATATTTTTCGATAAAGTTCAGGTTTTGATATACCGCGTTTGCCGTGCCCTTGTACCAATCCGCTCCGTCCTTCCCCTGATATGGCGGAAGGATCATAACTCCGCCGAAATTTCTGTCAAGATCCCACGGCTGACCGTTCCCTATATACTCATTCAGCACGAGCGGCTGATACTGTGTTAAAACTCCGACGGTATCGATCCCGGAGTTGATACAGTTTGAAAGGGTAAAGTCGATTATACGGTATTTTCCGCCGAAAGGGACTGCCGGCTTTGCAGTCTGCTCCGTAAGCGTATAAAGTCGGCTTCCCTGACCTCCCGCCAAAAGCATTGCAATACATTGTTTTCGTCTCATATCATTCATTTTGATCTCCATTCCGCCGCCGTATTGAGAGCCCGTACAGTCTTTTATATTTTGAACTTTCGGAGCGGCTTTGTGATAAATATCTTACTGCTTTTTTCAGCAAGTACTGTATTTTACTACTTATTGTATGTTGATTTTGAGCGAAATATGTTTACAATAATATCGTCGGTATATGATTTTAAAGACAGAAAACGCCAAAAAATCAGGCGATACCGCTTTGTACCGCGGTATCGCCCGAATAAAGTATAAAATTTGGCTCAAACATTGTCTGCCGAATAGATCCAGAGCGGCAAAGGAAACCACGCTCTTACGAAGCAAGGCATACCGTTACGCCGCGGATCGACGTTAGCAAAAAAGAAATTCATAGCATCAAGATGAGAAAGCTCGATATCTATCTTTCGGTCAAGAGTTGCACTTTCCACCGAGGTATTGCCGTTTTTCACGCCTATCAAAAGACGTTCATCTCGTGCCGCTCCGTGTATCAGGGCGCAAAGCTCACCGTCGGGAAGCGAAGTATATGTGCTTTTGAGCCTTAAAAACAGCTTCAATGTCTTTTCGTAATTAAAGACCGAAAAGCTTTTGTTCATCTCAACAGTATAGCTCTCGCAAAGCCTGCAAAGCTTGCCGATATAGGACTGTTTCCACTCGGGTAAACGTACGACAAGTCCGGTACAGCCTATATGATCGTAAAGACCGACGAGAAGATCAGCAAGATCTCCGTCATCCGATACAAGCACCTCGTCGATGCTCTTATCACCGTAAACGCAGTAGCCGACAAAACTTCCGTCACAATCAAACGCGGCGTAGGCCGTCTTTTTCCAAGAAACGAGCGTATCGTAAAGTTTCTCGAGCGGTCTTATCGGTGCGTATGGCTGAGCGCAGATCAGCTTTTCTATGAGTGAGAGCGTTTTAGTGTCATCGGCATTTATTTTTTCGTAACTGAATCTTGAGACACGTTCTCTGCCGAAGGAATGTCTTATATTGTCATCCACAAGTGAAAACGCATACGTAGCGCCAAGCTTATCGTAGCCGAAATAATTATATCTCTGACGTCTGCCGCCAAGCACGGACATATCGATCCCATCGGATATCATATCCGTAGCAGCGGCACTCATAAGTGCCTTCATATATCCTTTTGATCTTGAGTACGGATGTACCGCCACATTCCCTATTCCTCGGATCCTTATGATCTCGTCAAATGCCTTGTATTCAATATCGTATGCCCCCACCGCGGCTTTGAGCTTTCCGTCTTCTAGAACCACATATGAGTTTTCGACAGGCTTATCCTCGGGCTTATAGAGCTTCGGCAAGAGCTTTTTAAAGTCGCTTGTATTGCCGTTAAATCCGAATACGTAGTTTATGAAGTCCATATACTCGTCATAATATTTTTCGTTGCCTTTTCCTATGTATATGTCTTTATCCATTCAATTTACCTCGTAGTATTGCTGTATTACCCTATTTGGGAGATCGTGCGGCACGCCCACGCCTTTATTCCGCGCCTTTTTAGCAATTCGGCGGCGCTCTCAGCCCTCATCTCACTGTCGAACAACGCCACAACGGAAGGCCCGCTTCCGCTAAGCAGGACAGCATCCGCTCCGTTTTCCGTCAAAAGCGATCTCAGTGCAGAAGCGCGTGAATGCGAAGGAAGCACGACCTCTTCAAACAAATTAAACACGTTCCTACATACCGCATTACGATCAGAACTCTCGTATGCAGAGCAAACGACGGCAAAATCTTTTTCGGGTATGTACTCCCTGAAGTCGCCGTATTTCTTATCAAGCAGTCCGAAGGCGTACGGCGTAGACACTCCCTCTCCGTCTATTGCCACCACCGCCCAAAATTCCGGGGCGTTATGTATCGGACTCACGATCTCTCCGATGCCCGTCACCGCAGCGCATCCTCCGAACACGCAAAACGGAACATCTGCCCCGATCCGCGCGCCTATAACGGCAAGTTCGGCATCATCAAGTGACGTACCGAGCAGAATATTCAGAGCGCGAAGCACCGCCGCGGCATCCGAGCTTCCGCCTCCGAGCCCTGCCTCAAACGGTATATTTTTTTCAATATGTATAGACAATGAGACCGAGAGACCGGTGTAATCCACAAAGGCGCGCGCGGCTTTATATGCAAGATTTTTCTCGTTAGTCGGAAGGCGAGGATCTGTGCACGAAAGGCATATATCGTTTCCGTCGCCGCGGCACGTGACCGTTATCCTGTCGCAAAGCGAGACCGAGCGCATAATGCTCTCTATGTTGTGATAGCCGTCCGTCCTCTTGGATACGACATCGAGATATGTATTTATTTTTGCATAGGCAGATACTGTCAGCGATTTCATAAGCTTGTCACTTCCAAAACAGATTTTTATACACTAATATTTTATCATATTTGCGATCTTTGTCAAGATGGGATTAAGAAAAGGTCACCGTTATTCCGAATAATATCCGACATCGGAGCCGTCTTTTGCTTATTAAGCCATAATTTCACATTTACCGATTGACAAACGAGAAGGCAATGTGATATAATACTATTATAATTGCCGTTCTTTATGCAGTATGCGAGATCGGATTGAGCTTCGGCTTATTTCAGGAGGTAACGATGGAAAAAAAGCAACTTAAGGCATGGCTTTATCTTTTGCCTGCGATAATTTTTCTCGGTGTGTTTATGCTGTATCCTCTTATAGACGTTTTGATATATTCTTTTGAAGAAGGGTATAATTCGGCGTCTCAAACGTATTTCGGGACGGGCATATACAACTACTCTTATGTTCTGCACGACCCGTATTTTTTGCAAGCCGTAAAAAATACGTTCATATTGGTTTTTATCACGGTTCCGCTGTCAACAGGTATAGCACTCCTCATCTCGATCGGACTCAGCTCCATAAAAGCGGTGCGCAATCTCTACCAGACGGTGTTTTTCCTCCCATACGTTACCAACACGCTTGCCGTGGGAATGGTCTTTATGATACTTTTCAAGAAAACGCCGTACACAGACGGACTTATCAATCTGCTCCTCGGATATTTCGGACATGCCCCGATAGATTTTATAGACGGTCCGTATTGGGCGAAAATGCTCGTCCTGTGCATATACACGATATGGATCGTAATGCCCTTCAAGATCCTCGTCCTTACAAGTGCTCTTGCATCGGTAAAACAGGAATACTATGATGCGGCGCGTGTAGACGGCACTTCCCGTGCACGTATATTCAGAAAGATCACGCTTCCTATGATATCCCCCATGCTATTTTACCTTGTTATAACGGGATTTATAGGAGCATTCAAGGCTTACAGCGACGCGGTCGCGATATTCGGCACTAACCTTAATGCGTCCGAGATGAATACCATTGTAGGTTACATCTATGATATGCTCTACGGTAACGGCGGCGGATATCCGTCCTACGCATCCGCGGCGGCTATCATACTTTTTGTGATAGTGCTGACAATAACCTGCATAAATCTTTTGGTACGCAAAAAGTTTGTTTTCAGTAAGTAAGGAGGTGTACTCGGTGAATTCTGCAAATAAAGTTCAAAATTATGATAACTCGGTGCGAAACGCCAAGATCCGAGGTACGCTCTCAAAGATACTCATCTATGCGGCACTTACGGTTTGGGCAGTGATCGTCCTTTTCCCGTTTTATTGGATGATACTGACTTCTCTCAAAGACTACGGAGCGTACAACTCCGAGTTCATTCCGAAGCTTTACACATTGGCTCCCACGATCGATAACTATATAGACGCCTTTACAAAGGTTCCGCTTGCCAAATACTTTTTCAATACCGTAATATTTACCGTAGCAACGACGGCGATAATGCTCGTGGTCATAGTGCCCGCGTCTTACGCTTTCGCAAGGCTCGAATTTCGCGGAAAGAACACCCTGTTCACCGTATTCCTTTCGCTTATGATGATCCCAAACGAGCTCGTTGTTATAACGAATTTCATTACGATAACGGATTTCGGTCTCCGAAACACCTTCACGGGTCTTATCCTTCCTTCCGTCGTGTCTGTTTTCTATATATATCTCTTGAAAGAAAATTTTGAGCAGATCCCCGACGAGCTTTACTATGCAGCCAAGGTGGACGGCACATCCGATCTTAAGTATCTTATGAGGGTAAGTCTCCCCATATGCGCGCCCACTGTCGTTACCATCACGATACTTAAGGTGATCGAATGCTGGAACTCTTACGTATGGCCGAGGCTGATCACCGACGATCCCGCCTATTTTCTGGTTTCCAACGGTATTCAAGAGTTACGTGAAAACGGTTTCGGTCGTGAGAACATTCCCGCTATGATGGCGGCGGTCGTCGTAATTTCTCTGCCGCTCATTATCCTGTTCCTAATATTCAGAAAGAAGATAATGGCAGGAGTTGCAAGAGGAGGTATGAAGGGATGAGAATATTTCGGATCACCGCTCTGATCCTTTGTGCAGTAATTTTGATGTCTGCATTCTGCGGCTGTCACGGCGCCAAGGTAACTGACGAATTTGAGATCCCAGCGGAATTTGACGAAAGCAAAAACTACAAGATCACATTTTGGGCAAAAAATGACACAAACGTTAGTCAAACGAATATATACCGCAAAGCAATCAAAGATTTCCAAGCTCTTTATCCGAATGTAGAGGTCGAGATCAAGCTTTATACGGATTACAATACGATCTATAACGATGTTATAACAAATATCCCGACAGCTACAACGCCGAATGTATGTATAACCTACCCCGATCACATAGCGACCTATATCACGGGCGAAAACACCGTCGTTCCGCTCGACGGTCTGTTTACGGACAAAAAATACGGTCTCGGCGGCAGTGAACTTAAATTTGACGGTCCTACGCTCGAAGAAATAATACCGAAGTTTCTTGATGAATGTACTATCGGCACAAATCACTACGCGATACCGTATATGCGCTCGACCGAGGCTTGCTATGTCAACAAGACCTATGTAGAGAAGCTGGGGTTCACATTGCCGGAGGTTCTGACGTGGGACTTTGTCTTTGAGGTCGCGGAGGCGGCTATGGAGAAGGATGCCGACGGAAACTTTAAAGTGAACGGTCAGAAGGTTATGATACCTTTCATTTATAAATCTACCGACAATATGATGATACAGATGTTAAAGCAAAAGGACGCAGGCTACTCGACCGACAGCGGAGAGATCCTTATGTTTAATGATACGACGAAAGAGTTGCTTGAAATGATAGCCGAGCATGCGGGAACGAGGGCATTTTCAACGTTCAAAATATCGAGCTACCCTGCAAATCTTTTGAACGCAGGTCAATGTATATTTGCCGTAGACTCAACGGGTGGTGCGACGTGGATGGGATCGGATGCACCTTTGGCAGACATCGATAAGGAAAAATTCGTCGATTTTGAGACAGAGGTAATGACGATACCTCAATTCGACACAGAATCTCCTCAGATGATCTCGCAAGGGCCCTCGATCTGTATATTCAACAAAGAAGATCCCGACGAGGTGCTCGCATCGTGGCTCTTTGCGCAGTTCCTTCTGACTAATGATGTACAGATATCGTATTCTCAGACCGAGGGATATGTTCCGGTAACCTCGAAAGCTCAAAACAGCGATACCTATCGGGATTATCTGTCACGCGAGGGTGAGGACAACGACCTTTACTATTCGGTCAAGATACAAGCCACGAAGCTTTTAATAGATAATACGGAAAACACGTTTGTGACTCCCGTGTTCAACGGCTCAACCTCCCTTCGTAATGCCGCGGGACAGTTGATCGAGAACGTGACCAAATCGATGCGCAGAAAAGAGACCGTCGATGATGATTACTACGAAAAGCTTTACAGCGACGTAAGATCGCTTTATCGTCTTGATCAATTGGAAGCTATGTCGGACAGACCCCTGGCACTCGGTGAATTACCTACCACCGCGAAGTATTTAATCGGTTCACTTTGCACAGTGTGGGTGCTGATAGCGGGGTACGTTTTGAAAGAAGTTCTAAAAAAACGCAAAAATGACAATTGAGTCTTGACACACAAAAAAATTTGAGGTATAATATCACCAATATTTCATTTAAAACAACAAAGGAGTATTAAAATGAAAAAAATATTACTTTTGGCTTTAACAGTCATCATTGCTCTCTCGTGCTTCGGCTGTGAGAAGACCCCGGACGACCCTAAGGATTCCGATACAAACAAGCCCGCTGAAAGCGATACAAACAAGCCCGCTGAAAGCGAAAGCTCGACCGATGACAACAGTCAGGAAACCGCTGATGTTCACACAAAGTCTGACGGAGTAATGACTTATGCTGAATACGAGGCTGCCGATCTCGAGACAAAGGTTGTGATCGAGGCATTTGTTCAGGCAAAGCAGTCCTATTGGGAAAAAGACGGTCAAGGCAAAGCTACCATTTATACTCAGGATGCCGACGGTGCATACTTCGTATACGAGATGAATTGCACAAAAGAGGACTATGATAAGATGGTAAAAGGCATCAAGATCAGAGTAACCGGCTTCAAGAATGCATGGTCAGGCGAGGTCGAGATAACAGACGCTACATACGAGATCCTCGAAGGAAGTTACATCGCAGAAGTTAAGGACGTTACTTCCCTTCTCGGCACAGATGATCTTATCAATAGCCAAAACCAATATGTTTCTTTCAAGGGCATGACAGTTGAGGCATCCAAGGATGCTGACGGCAAGGATGTTGCATTCCTCTACAAGTGGAACGGCTCGGGTCAGGAAGGCGATGACCTTTACTTCAATGTTTCCGTTAACGGCAAGACATATCAGTTCCTCGTAGAGTCATATCTTTGCGACAAGGATACTGACGTATACAAGGCTGTTAAGGCGCTCAAGATCGGTGATAAGATCGATATGGAAGGCTTCCTCTATTGGTACGATGGAGTTAACCCGCACATTGTTTCTGTAACGCCTTCAAAGTAATAAAGTTTATATAATAAAAAGCTTTAGGCACTTATGACGGAGCTAAGCACTCCTCATAAGTGCTTTTGTGTTTGAAATGCGCTTTTTCGATACGGTTTTGGTTTTTCCTCTTGCGAGCGAGAAGAAAATGTGATATACTTATAGAGGAATACAAATACATTGATAAGTAAAACGAAAGGAAGTACGATCTGTGGCAAAGCTATATTTTAAGTACGGCGCGATGGGCTCTTCAAAAACCGCAAATGCGCTTATAACAAAATTCAATTATGAAGAAAGAGGTATGCGTGTTTGGCTGATAAAGCCTGCGATAGACAACAGAGACGGCGCTGACATCGTTCGTTCGAGAATAGGGCTTGAAGCGCAGGCGTGCGTCATTCCCCGCGATGCAAATATATACGAGGAATTTAAAAAGCACAGCAATTATCACGCAATAATTGCGGATGAATGTCAGTTCTTCTCGGCAGATCAGATCGATCAGTTGCGCAGTATAGTAAACGATTTTGATATACCCGTGCTCTGCTTCGGGCTTCGCACCGACTTTCTTACGCACCTTTTTGACGGCAGCAAGCGTCTTTTTGAGGTAGCGGATTCCATAACGGAGATCAAGACGATATGC
This sequence comes from uncultured Lachnospiraceae bacterium, assembly GCA_964472845.1. Lineage (GTDB taxonomy): Bacteria > Bacillota > Clostridia > Oscillospirales > CAG-272 > HGM12650. Next base: position 11,609 of record CAYYND010000015.1, read on the forward strand.
TCCTGTGGAAAGAAAGCAATAGTAAACGCTCGTATCGACGGCGAAGGTAATGTTGTTACCGACGGAAGTCAAATACTCATCGGCGGAAATGATTCTTACGTTGCTATGTGTCATAGTTGTTGGATAGAAGCCATAAATAAGCGTACTAAATAACATATATAGACCTTGAGCCTTGTCGATTATACCCATATTTTGCCGTAGTATATTGATTTTCAAAATATTTCATTGTGATATTGGACATTTATTTTGTGATCTAATTGGGCATTTTGACGAAAAAAGAGGTATTTTTAAAAAAAGCGCAAAAGCTCTTGCATTTTATACCTCAAAAGTGTTATAATAAGTTGGTTATTAAACTATGTAATATGGGTTAATTGGAGAGTCTTTGCACCATGATATACGATATACAAAAGTCAAGTATGTGGAAACGCATTTCCGCGTATATATTTGACGTTATTCTTTTGTCGATAATCGCAGTCGGAGTGGCTTTCGCTTTATCTGCTGTATTGGGTTACGATGCACACGCGACCGAGCGCGAGGCTATGAGAGAAAAATACGAGAAAGAGTACGGCGTTTCGTTCGATATAACTCAAGACGAATATAATGAAATGAGCGAAGAGGCGCAAAAGAATTACGATGACGCATACAATGCCTTCGCTACCGATCCCGAGGTAAACAAAAAGGATATCCTCCTTATCAATCTTACCCTCATCATTACCTCGTTCGGAATACTCGCCGCCTATTTGATTCTCGAGCTGTTGATACCTTTGAAGCTCGGAAACGGTCAGACTCTCGGCAAAAAGATCTTCGGAATCGCGGTGATGAGAGTTGACGGCGTACGCATAACTCCCGTTCAGCTGTTTATTCGTACCATTTTGGGAAAATACACATTGGAGACTATGCTTCCTGTGTTGCTCATAGCTTTGTTTATATTCAATTTTATGCCGCTCTTGGGTCTGGTCGGCATAGCAATGATTATCATTATACAGCTCGGAGCTATCATATTCACACGTTTAAAGACCCCCATTCACGATATGATATCGGCTACTGTTACTGTGGATATGGCAAGTCAGATGATATTCGATTCTGCCGAGGATCTTATGGAGTATAAGAAAAAGCTTCACAATGATACGGTTAAAAATGCAGAATACCGCTAACTCGGCATTTTGCAAGTATTGATTTAGAAATATAAATTAAAAATTTATATATTATAGGAAGGAAGATTTTATGAAAGTCGTTTTACAAAATCTCACCAAGATCTTTCCGTCTCGAAACAAGAAGGTCAGCGACGAGGTCGTTGCGGTAAATGATTTTACGTTTACCATTCCCGACGGCAAGCTTGTCGGCTTACTCGGTCCTTCGGGATGCGGAAAAAGCACGACCCTCTATATGATCAGTGGTCTTCAAAAGCCCACGAGCGGACAGATCTTTTTCGGCGACAATGACGTGACCGAATTGTCAGCAGAAAACCGTGGAGTCGGTCTGGTATTCCAGAACTACGCGCTCTACCCTCACCTTACGGTCAAACAAAACATTCTTTTCCCTTTACAGAACCTCAAAGGTAAGGATAAGCTTCCCAAAGATGAAATGCTCGAACGTGCGTACTATGCTGCAAAGCTTGTACAGATCGATGATCTTATGGAGAGAAAGCCGAGCGAGCTTTCGGGCGGTCAGCAGCAGCGTGTTGCTATTGCGCGTGCGCTCGTTAAAATGCCGAGCGTTCTTCTTCTCGACGAGCCTCTGTCAAACCTCGATGCACGTCTTCGTTTGCAGACCCGTGAGGAGATCCGCAGAATTCAGCGTGAAACGGGTATTACCACTGTTTTCGTAACGCACGACCAGGAAGAGGCTATGAGCATCTCCGACCTTATCGTTGTTATGAAGCTCGGTGTCGTTCAGCAGATCGGCAAGCCTCAGGAGGTCTATGACGATCCCACGAATCTCTTCGTTGCGAAATTCCTCGGTACTCCCCCGATCAATGTATTCGAAGGCAATGTTATCAATGAAACGCTGTACATCGGCGAGGATGCAGTGCTTAAGGTTCCCGGAGTTGAAGACCGCGCGGTTACGGTAGGTATCCGTCCCGAGGGCTTTATTCTTGATGATAACGGTCCTCTCGTTTGCGATCTTTCAAGCGTAGAGGTAATGGGCAGAGACGTAAGCATCGTATCAAAGCATACGGCATCTTTAAATCCCATGATCCGTTCGATCATAAACGCAGACAACAAGATCGATGCGGGATCCGAAAAGGTCAGATTCTCGCTCAAATCTCATAAGGTATTCATCTTTGATAAAGACGACGAAAGCCGTATTCGATTTGAGGTGAAGTAATATGGTAGAAAGCAAACATCGATGGAAAGCGTGGCTATATCTTTCCCCCGCTATTGTCCTTCTGTTGATATTTACCGTTTATCCTATATTCAACACGGTAAGGATATCATTTTTGGAAGGCTATAACGCAATGACTGCGGTAACCGGAGCAAAGTGTACCATCGGCTTTGATAACTTCAAGCAGGTCGTCAGCTATCAAGGATTTTTGACTTGCCTTAAAAACACGATGCTGCTTTGTGTACTGACAGTTCCGATATCTACCGTTCTTGCTCTTCTCATCGCGGTATGTCTTAATGCCATAAAGCCTCTTCAAAAGCTTTTGCAGACGATATTCTTTCTCCCTTATGTTACCAACTCCATAGCGATCGGTATGGTTTTTGCCGCTATGTTTAATATGGTCGGCACAGGATTCGGAGGAGAAAATCCCATAATCATAACCGCGGGTATCATAAACAACTTCCTTGGTCTGTTCGGAATAGAACCGATCAACTGGATAAACGCGGGATCGTCTTATTTTGCTAACATCGTTGTTATGGTAGTATACATAGTTTGGAATGCTCTTCCGTTCAAGATACTTATTCTTCTCGGCGGTCTTCAGAGCATCAACAAGCAGTACTACGATGCCGCAAAGGTTGACGGCACATCCAAGGCAAGGGTATTTACCAAGATCACGGTACCGCTCCTTTCTCCTATGCTCGCATATGTTGTCATTACGGGATTTATAGGCGGATTTAAGGAATATTCGAGCATTGTCGGTATTTTCGGAGATACCATGGGCCCTCCCGGTGACCCTTACCGACTCAATACGATGGTCGGATACATTTACCGACAGATCGAGGGCGATATGCCTCTCTACGGTCGTGCAAGTGCGGCGGCAATTATCCTGTTCGGCATTATCTTTGTCGTAACTATGATAAATCTTTACGTCAGCAAGAAGAAAACTCATTATTAAGGAGGTCTCCATATGTCAGATAGATCAATTTCCGTTATGCGCGAAAAAGATATGAATAAGGTCACCTCAAAGCAGAGAGTTGCAAAAATACTCTCGCAGACACTTGTTTATGCGTTTCTTCTCATAATGGCATTTATAGTTATTTTCCCCTTCTATTGGATGCTTATCTCCTCGGTCAAATCAGTCTCCGAGTACAGACTCTCGGTTCCGACGCTCTTCCCGAAAGAGATACTCTGGTCCAACTATCTTGAAGCGTTTGAAGTAGGCAGTCTCGGACGCCTCTTCCTCAATACGATGTACGTAGGTATCGTATCCACGCTCCTGTCTCTTGTGATCACGGTGCTTTCCGCATTTGCGTTTGCGAGGCTTGAGTTCAAGGGCAAAAACGCGCTCTTTGCGGCACTTCTTGCCACGATGATGATACCCGGTGAGCTTTTCACCATCACAAACTACGCAACCGTTAACGCTTTCAAATGGATGAATACCTACACGGTATTGATAGTTCCCTTCCTTGTCAGTGTATTCTACATATACCTGTTAAAGCAGAACTTTATGCAGATACCGAACGAGCTTTACCTTGCGGCAAAGGTCGACGGAACGGGTGACTTCAAATATCTTTGGAAGGTAATGATCCCGTTAGCACTTCCCACTATTATTTCCATTACGATCCTTAAGATGATGGGTGCTTGGAACTCCTACGTCTGGCCGCGACTCGTTGCAAACGACGATGCGCACAGGTTGATCACGAACGGTCTGCGTCAGATCTCGTTTGAAGATCCCGCAATGCCCGGCATGGTCAACTACCCTGTACAGATGGCGGCAGTTACCATCGTATCCTTCCCGCTCTTCCTCGTATTCCTCTTCCTTAGAAAATACATTATGAAGGGTGTATCGAGAAGCGGTATCAAGGGTTAATCAGCCGAAGTCTATCGGCTTTTAACAATAAATTATCAACAAATGGAAAGGAAAAGCACAAAATGAAAAAAGTAATTCTTTCAGTAGTATTGCTTCTCTCGCTCTGCATAAACTGCTTTGCGTTAGTCAGCTGTACCGGCGCAGGAAGCCTTGGCTCTGATTTCGATGTTCCGGAAAACGGATATGACGGAAGCGAGATCACCATCAAATTCTATCATACTATGGGACAGAACCTCAGAGATGTTCTTGACCGTTATATTATAGAATTCAATAAGCTCTATCCTAATATTCACATCGATCACGAGCAGATAGGCAACTACAACGATGTACGTGACCAGATAAAGACAGAGATCACTGTCGGCAATCAGCCTAACATCGCATATTGCTACCCCGACCACGTTGCTCTTTACAACCTTGCAAAAGCTGTTATCACGCTCGATAATCTCATCGAAAGCGAGATAACCGTTACAAGAGACGACGGAACTACCGAGACTCTCGGCTATACTCAGGAACAGCTTGATGACTTTATCAAAGGCTACTACGATGAGGGTAAGCAGTTCGGTGACGACAAGATGTACACACTTCCTCTGTCAAAGTCTACCGAGGTTCTCTACTACAACAAGACATTCTTTGACGCAAACGGTCTGACACCTCCCACAACTTGGGAAGAGATGGAGACACTTTGCGCTCGTATCAAAGAGCTCGATCCCAACTGTATTCCTCTCGGATACGACAGCGAATCCAACTGGTTCATCACCATGTGCGAGCAGTATGGCACAGATTATACAAGCGCTACCGGCGAGCACTTCCTCTTTGACAACGAAGAAAACAGAAATTTCGTTGCTAAGTTCAGAGAGTGGTATCAGAAGGGCTACGTAACTACTCAGGAGATCTCCGGCGGTTACACATCCGAGCTTTTCAAAGCAGGTGACGGCGCTACAAAGAGCTATATGTCCATCGGTTCCTCCGCGGGTGCTACACACCAAAGACCCGACAAGGTCAATGACGCATATCCCTTTGATGTTGGAATCACAACTATACCTCAGGTAGATGCAAGCAACCCGAAGGTAATCTCTCAGGGTCCTTCCCTCTGCATTTTCAATAAGAAGAATTCGCAGGAAGTAATCGCATCCTGGCTCTTCGTTAAGTTCCTTACAACATCCGTTGAATTCCAGGCTGAGTTCTCGATCGCTTCCGGTTACGTTCCCGTAATCAAATCCGTAAGCGAGAATGCTATCTACAAAGACTTTATGGATAAGGCTGACGGCGGCAACAACATTTCCGCTCTCTCTGCATCCGTTTGTCTTGCACAGGAAGCTGCTTACTACACTTCCCCCGCATTCAACGGCTCATCGACAGCCCGTGACCAGGTAGGTCTTCTTATGCAGAAGTGCTTCACCGAGGCAGCTAACGGCGATGTTGCAGGTATGATAAAGAAAGCCTTCGAGGCAGCTGTTGCTGAGTGCAAATATCAATCTGCAAGCTAAAAATTAAACCTTTGATAGTATGATTAAATTTAACAAATTAATTTCCGTTTTGCTTTGTGTATGTACGTTGCTTTGCGCATTTACCGCTTGCAATCCGAAGGATGATCAGAATGATGATCCTGCTGAGCATATCGACTACGCGGCAGAGCTTAAGCTCGATATGAGTACGACCACGGCAAAACAGGAAGTTACCGTAAAAACTTATATTGACGGAGACACAACACACTTCTACTTCCCCGGATTTGAAGAGGGCGTATTCAAAGCAAGGTATCTTGCTATAAACACACCCGAATCAACAGGTAGAATTGAAGAATGGGGCAAAAAAGCCTCAAACTTCACACGCGAAAAGCTGGAGTCTGCGACCTCTATAATCATCGAATCGGATGATGACAAGTGGAATGCCGACTCTACGGGAAGCAGATATTTGGCTTGGATCTGGTACAAAACAGATGATATGACGGATTATCGCAACTTAAATGTCGAGATACTCCAGAGTGGTCTTGCCATAGCTTCCAACTCCGCAAATAACCGTTACGGCACCACTTGTATGGCAGCCATAAATCAAGCTAAAAGCGAAAAGCTCTACGTTTATTCCAAAGATAAGGATCCCGATTTTCCGTACGGTCAGGCTACAGAATTAACGCTCAAAGAGTTAAGATGCAATATCGAAAATTACGATAACGGCAAAGTAGCTTTTGAAGGCGTTATAATCAAAGCCGACAGCGGATCGGTCTTCATTGAAGAATATGACGCAGAGGATAATATGTATTACGGTATGACCGTATATTATCAAACCGCGGGACTTCCCGGCGATGCGCTTAATATACTTTCGGTCGGAAACCGTGTTCGCATCGTCGGAACCGTAACTCAGTTCCAGGGAATGTGGCAGGTTTCGGGACTTTCATATTCGCTTATGATGCCCAACAGCCCGGAAAATATTAAATTTATCAGCGACGGTCACTCCCCGTCTTACACTCCGACCACCCCCGACACCTTTGCCAACGGCAAGGTAACGGTCACGGTAGGAGAGGAAACCAAAACGTATGATTACGCAAACCTTGCACTCTACACCTCGGTAGAGATGCGAGAACTCAAGGTAAAAAGTACTTATACTACCGACAGTGGCGATAATAAAGGCGCTATAACGCTTACTTGCGAGGCTGACGGCGGCATCGAAATATCGGTGCGTACGATAGTTTTGCACGACGCGGACGACAACCTCGTTACTGCCGATTACTTCAAGGATGCCACGATAGATATAAAAGGAATTGTAGATATATATACCTACGACGGTTCCAATCAATATCAGATCAAGGTATTCTCGATAAACGACATCACCATACATCCTTAAACAATTTTATCTATTGAATAAAAAAGGAGATATTATGAAAAAGTCAATATCAATTCTTCTCTTGCTTGCGCTTTGCATTTTCGCATTTGCGGCTTGTAACAAGAATAAAGATGCGCTCACAGAGGCCGGCGAGTATCTTTACGGCATCTACAAGGATGACGCAGAGGTCACTCCTTCCGACTATGACGTAGCCGGCAGAGTTACTGTTGGCGATACGGTATTCACCGTTGAGTGGTCTGTTGACGTTACAGAAGGCGTTACGATCAAGGAAAGCTCTAAAGACGGCTTTTACACAGTTGACGTAAACGAAAAGACAGACAAAGAGATCGTATATGTTCTTACAGCTACGATCAAGGACGAAAAGGGCAATTCCGTTCAGAAGACATTTAACCGCAAGGTTCCGAAGTACAGTGTAGCTTCATATGCTGAGTATGCAGCTGCAGAGGATGATACCGCTCTCGTAGTAGAGGGTATCGTTTCGGGTATCTTCTCGAAATCCAACGGTTCAAGTGCAAACGGTCTCTACCTCCAGGATCTCAAAGGCGAGGGCGGCTACTACCTCTACAATATGGAGAAGGATCCCTCCGCAGATCTCGGCATCAAGGTCGGTATGACCCTCAGCGCAACCGGTAAGAAGGACACATACAACGGAACATATGAGCTTGTAAGCGCAAAGGTCGAGATCATCGACTCCACCATCAAGGCAGTTGAACCCGTTGACATCACTGAGGCGTTCAAGAGTGCTTCCGCTCTTACAGATACTTCCCTTGTCGGCAAGCAGTCCCTCCTGGTTACCATAAAGGGCGTTGAAATCACCGGTTCTGACGAGAGCTCGGGATATTACAAGTTTAAGCTCGGCGAGCTTGAGACATATGTAAGAATTTCAAGCTCCAACAACTGCATTACAAAGGATGAGATAGCAACATTCAAAGCAGGTCACGGCGAGCACTTCTCTTACAGTGCAAATGTAACAGGTCTGGTTTCGCTTTACAGCGGCTCATTCTACCTCGTTCCCGTATCTGTTGATGGGTTTGAATATCTCAACAAGATCGAAAAGACTCCTGCTGAAAAGGTTGAGATCGAAAAAGGCAATCTTTCTTTGAAGACAGACATCTCCAAAGACACAGAGCTTGATCTCGTTTCTGCAGGTAAGAATTACAGCGACGTTGCTATCAGCTGGAGCATCGTAAAGGATGAAAACGGCTGTGCAAAGATCGAGGGCAACAAGCTTGCTCTTAAGCTTCAGAAGGAAGCATCCAAGGTAACAATAAAGGCTACACTTACCTGCGGCGAGGCTACAACCTCCGCTGAATTTGAGATCTCTGTAGCGGCTATCCCCACAAAGGTAGCTCAGATCGTTGACTCCCCTGTTGCGGGCAAGCCTTATAAGTTTATGCTCACACACACCAACCTCGGCAAGGATCTTTATCTCACCGGTGCTATGGACGGCTTCTACTACGCTACAACAGAAAGCACAGACGAAGCTGTTGACGTATACCTTGAGGAAGTAACCGGCGGTTACAACCTCTACTGTATGAAGGATGGCAAAAAGCAGTATATGAATATCGTTGCAAACGGTACATACATCAATGTAACATTCACAGATGCCCCCGTTTCCGTATTTACATACGATGCTACGCTTAAAACAGTCGTTACGACGGTAACCGATACAAAATATATCTACGGTACAAGCAGCTCCAAATCGTACGAGACGATAAGCTCAGCAAAATCAGATAACAGTGCAAGCACTTGCATCGCTCACTTCGTAGAGCTCGTTGAGGTAGGTCCTCACATCGTTGATACCCCCGCTGAAAATACCGCTTACAAGTTTATGCTTACTCACGAGGGACTTGGAAAGAACTTTTATATGACGGGTGCTATGAACGGTTACTACTTCGACACGACTACAAACGTTGCTGAAGCGGTTGACGTTTACCTTGAAGCAGTTACAGGCGGTTATAACATCTACTGTATGAAAGATGGCAAAAAGCAGTATATGAATATCGTTGCAAACGGTACATTCATCAATGTAACATTTACAGATGCCCCCGTTTCCGTATTTACATACGATGCTACGCTTAAAACAGTCGTTACGACGGTAAACGATGTAAAATACGTTTACGGTACAAGCAGCTCCAAATCGTACGAGACGATAAGCTCGGGTAAAGCCGGTGACAGTGCAAACCTCTTCATCGCGCACTTTGTAACATACGTTGGCGAGATCGTAGTTGAAGAAGAGCCCAAGGCTACCGTTACGGTAGTTGATGCTCCCGTTGAAAAGACCGCTTATAAGTTTATGCTTACACAGGAAGGTCTTTCCAAAGATCTCTTCATTACCGGTGAAATGAACGGCTTTTACTATGCGACGACATCCAAGCCCACCGAGGCAGTTGATGTTTACCTTGAAGCAGTTACAGGCGGTTATAACCTCTACTGTATGAAGGATGGCAAAAAGCAGTATATGAATATCGTTGCAAACGGTACATACATCAATGTAACATTCACAGATGCCCCCGTTTCCGTATTTACATACGATGCTACGCTTAAGACCGTAGTTACTGCCGTAGGTGATGAGAACTTCGTATACGGAACATCGGGAACATACAATACATTCAGTGCCAACAACAAGACAAAGGACGGCGTTTACGTAGCTCACTTTGTAACAGTAACATTTGAAAAATAATTTCCCGGGAAATTATCATATCGAAATATAACTTGAGCCTCTCGCGCTTTGGCGCGGGAGGCTTCCCTTTTCGCATTTTATGAAATGCTATTGACTTATGATATAGGATTGTGGTACAATACATTAAACTAATAATTTTAGGAGAAGCATAATGAAACGCAACGGTAGGCAAACAGTATTGTATATTTTCCTGATCGCGACGCTCTTGGCATTCCTTACAGGTTGCAGATCGGACAATATCGACGAAATAAATATAACAAACGGCGGCAGGCTTACGCTTGAGGTAGGAAGCACTGTTCAACTCAAGCTTGACATTCCCGAAGATCTCCTTTCTGACGTTGAGTGGGCATCGTCAGGCAGTGCGGCAACAGTAAGCGATACGGGTACCGTAAAAGCCGTCGAGGTCGGCACTGTTGCGATAACGGTAAAATATAAGAAGCTTACCGATACTGCAATAATCGAGGTAATTCCCGATAGTCCCGAGTACGATGATGCGGAAAAAGAGGCGTTTTACGAAAGCTACTCCGCTGCATCAAGCTATGAGGAGGCAATACAGCGCTCTCTTCACGGACTTATGTCGGGCTCTCTCACGGTTCCGGATCAGGCACCCGTTATATCCGCTTATCAGCCGAAATATAACGGTTTGCTCGTACGAAACGATGAGCCTTACTTTGCTGACGAAAATACGTATGTCATAGTCGACTGCTATGGGGATGAGGTCTTACGCATTTACCGAGGAGGAGCATATATCACACTCGAGGAAGTGGCGGCTTATGTTTACGCATTCGGCGATGTTCCGGCAAATTACACTGATTCTAAGAATATGGAACCCGAGAACAGTATCTGGGGCGAATATCTGCGATTGAATCACTCATCTTTCAGCGGAAATACGAAAAAGTATCCTTATGAGCCGAAGCTGCCGAATATAAGCGGATGCGGAGGCGATCTCTACTACTACGAGATAGATATAGGTACCACGGGTACTGATTGTGATCCCGCATATATATCTAAGACCTACAACAACGGACAGACTATCACACGCGGAGCGGCACGTATAGTATACACACGTTACGACAAGAACAAGAACAACATCATTGAGCCAAACGAAAAATACGTTTTTTACACATATAATCACTACAACGATTTCAGAGAATATCTTAATTATTACGGTGGTTGGGGCGAGATGTTCGGAAATATTACCGGCGGTGGAGTATTGTCGAGCAAAACTCATTATAATCCGACGTCTTATGTACCTGTGTTTATGGGCAGTCTTGAGTCGAACGTAGCCGCTGCCGCATACATACCCGTAGCTTGGTTTGACAGGAGAGCCTTCGAAGCACTGATCGCGGCATAACGGTCAATAATAATAATAATAATAATAATAATAATAACAAAACAAGAGTCAACGCGGATGATCCGTATTGACTCTTTTATAATGCCTTAGCAAGGTGTGTTTACTTAATAAATTTTAAATTATAGCTTTTAATCTTAAACCGACGTTCTGCTGTTCAAATGCACCAGCTTGTCGTATGCCTCAAGATCCGTGCATACGTGTGTCAGCGGAGAGATTGATATATGACCGTTCAGTATTGCATTTATATCAACCGAAAGATCCTTACTCTCGCTTACGATCGGCGCCCCAACTTGTATATACATATCATTTCCGCGCGAGACGAATTCATCGCTGTAAAACATTCCGCCTTGGCGCGTTATCGATATTCCCCTGCTCTTTTGTGGCGGGATATTTACATTCAGAAGCCCGACGGTCGACAAAAGACCCTTGCTGACGATGTAATCGTACACCCCGTCAAGTTCAGACAGTGCGTTATCAAAAGACGAATTATAATCTGTGGAAAAAGCGATAGCCTTAAGTCCCGTACGCGCCGCTTCCATTATAGCGCCGACAGTACCCGAATAGGCAATATCGTGTCCAAGATTATATCCGCGGTTTATACCCGAAAAAACAATATCATACGTCCTATGCAGTCCTATCGTGGCAAAGCGCACACAGTCCGCAGGTGTCGAATCCATAGCGTAAGCCTCACATCCGTCGGAAAGCTCTACCCTTTTTATCTCGACCTCACGATTAAAATCAATAGCTTGACTCTTGCCGCTCTGCTCATACTTCGGAACTACAACGGTCACCGATCCGAGCTTTTTTGCCCACTCAACAAATTTCGGTAAAACGGGAGCAGATATGCCGTCATCGTTCGTGATAAGTATCCTCATAGCCACCCCTCATTATTTTTCTTATATTCTCCCAACAGCTCGTCCGCTTCATCAAGCAAAGCCTTCATCTCTTTTTTACTGTAAGCCGTAGCCCCAGCAGCACAAGCGTGTCCGCCTCCGTGATAACGCTCTGCAAGCTCGGAGACGGTAACAAAGCGTGAGCGCAACCTGACTCGTATGGTCCCGTCATCATTTTCGATAAAGGCTATCCATATGAGGCTGTCACGTATGGAATCCATATACGAGACCGTGGCGCTTGCCGTTTCGTGGGACATATCAAATTTTTCGCGCATAGCACGTGTAACAAAAAGATATGCCACGCCGTTTTCAGTCCTCTTGATGTGCTTATATATATAGCTTTTGAAATCGAAGGTCTCAAAATCCTGCATATACAGATGAGCGTAGATCTTATCGATATCTATCCCTACATCAAGTAACATTCCGGCAAGCCGCATAGTCTCTCCCGATACCGAGCGGAAACGGAAGCGTCCCGAATCCGTGACCATACCAGTAAAAATATATGTTGCCGCTTCTTTATTGATCTTTAGCTCATCTTTGAACGTATGATAAAATTCAGCTACCATTTCACAGGCAGACGATCTTTCTTCCTCGACCCAGGCAACATCTCCGTACGGCGCAACATTTATGTGATGGTCAAGTTTGATTATTTCACGGCAAAGCTTATATTGGGGATTTGAGATACGGTCCTCGGTAGCGGTATCGATAACTATGCCGAGCGCATCCGCGTAATATTCATCGTCGCGCGGAGAATCTTCACAACCGAGAAACGACATATAATCCGAATAATCACAGTTGAGCAATGATATCTCTTTTTGCGGATAAGTCAAGCGAAGTATCTCTCTGAGACCTTTGGTCGAACCTACGGCATCTCCGTCGGGGCGTTTATGACGGAAAATAATTATTTTGTCATATTCCTTGATCTTATCTAAAATAGCCTTCATATTCTCGAAACTCATATCTGTTCCTCCGTTACTTTAACAAGGTCGGAAAGCATATTCATTGCCGCCTCTCGATTCTCAAGCGTTGCTCCGCTCGCTTTGGCGTGCCCTCCACCGCCGTATTTTTGGGCTATGACGTTGATATTGTACATACTTGACCTGATCTCTGCCAGAACGCCTTCGTTCGTCTCGGTGAAATTTACCCACACATCGATGCCCTTGATCTCCGACATAACATTAACCATACCGCGCGATATAGTGAAAGAATCAAACCCGTATTCGGACACCTCGTCTTTGGTAGTATATATATACGCGACTCTTGCGCCCTCGACAAACTGTATCCTCAAGACAAACTGCGCGCGCAACTTTATGAATTTGTAATCATCGGAATAAAGATTTCGATAGATGTCAGCGGTACTGAACTGCTGTTCCATAAGAAACGCCGCCAAGCGGAAGGTGTTCGACGTTGTAGAGTCATAGCGAAATCTGCCCGAATCCGTTACCATACCCGTATAAAGGGATTTTGCGGCAAGTGGGGACATCTTCCATCCGCATTCCATAGCCATAGCGGTGATCAGTCCGCAGCAGCTCTCGTATGAGGTATCGGTGACCTCGATATCTGCGATCTTTTCGCAAAATATATGATGATCTATGCGAACCGTCTTATCTGCAAGCTTGTATCTTTCATCGCTGATAAGAGACGAGGCAGAGGTGTCAAGTACAAATGCAAGCGCTCCGTTGTAATCGGAATCGAGAACCTCATCCATCTCGGAGTCATCCATAAATCCGTATCTTGATGATGCGTCGCCCACGCACAGTACGCGCACTTCAGGGTAGTTCTCTTTTATAAGACTTTTTAGTCCTATCTGACTGCCGAGCGCATCTCCGTCGGGATTTTTGTGCCTGTGAATTATGACCGTGTCATAATCTCCGATAATATTTTTTATTTCTTCAAACATCGCTTCTTTCCTCTCTGAAATCCTGTTGTATCAATCAAAATATCCCTTATAGTGCACACCGAGCGTACTCTCGGGAAATAAATAAGCGTAAAGCTCGATAAAGTAATCATCCGTCATACTCGCAATATAGTCAATAACTATCTGATTGGGATCCGAATCCTCATAACGTACCGTGCGTTTGTAATGCGCAGAATTGATATAGTCGATGTGATGAGTAAAAATAGGAGATCTTCTGTTTCCGTTTTTAAGATCATCGAGAAGCTGACCGTATATCTGCTCCATCATCGGCTTTACGGTAAGATCCAAGCTTGCGTGTTCTGCGGCACTGTTATATATCTTTTGGTAATTTTCCATTTTTGCAGTTCGCAAGGCTTTAAAATGCTTTTCATCAAGCTTTATATACGGCTTTTCATAACTGTTTTCTATGACATTTACAACGAGATTATTAATTATCTCGGCGTTTATTGATCCGATATCTCCGTTGTGAAACATATTTTCATCGGCTATATTGGCACGTACCGCATCCTGTCTGTCCTTTCCGAGATACGAGATGATATCAGCCAAACGTACGACCGATCCCTCGAGCGTTGACGGCATAAGTGACATATTGAATTCGGCATCGTTATAACAGCGTTCTATTATACGATCAAATTCATCAAAATCCGCGATCGGTACGGGATAATACTCCTCGCACTCTATCTCACCGTTATGACTTGCAATCCCGCTCAGTGTCTGGAGGCTCACGTTATACGGAAATATCGAATCGAGCACACGAACCGACTGAAGACTGTGCGCAAATATCCTTCCCGTATATTTCAAACTCAGCTCGTTAAGATAACGCTCGCCCGAATGTGCGAACGGAGGATGTCCTATATCGTGACCGAGCGCGATCGCCTCGATAAGATCAAGGTTAAGATGCAACGCCGAGCCTATCGTACGCGAAATGCGCGATACCAATTGCACATGAAGACTGCGTCTTGTTATATCGTCATTTTTGCAAAGCGAAAAGACCTGCGTTTTGTCCGTATATCTGTTATAAAACGGACAGTGCATAATTTTATCTATATCGTGTACAAATGTCGGGCGCCAAACCGTTGCATTATCCTTTGCGACTATATCGTGACCGAGCGCGATCGCCTCGATAAGATCAAGGTTAAGATGCAACGCCGAGCCTATCGTACGCGAAATGCGCGATACCAATTGCACATGAAGACTGCGTCTTGTTATATCGTCATTTTTGCAAAGCGAAAAGACCTGCGTTTTGTCCGTATATCTGTTATAAAACGGACAGTGCATAATTTTATCTATATCGTGTACAAATGTCGGGCGCCAAACCGTTGCATTATCCTTTGCGACGTTGTATCTGCGTACAACTTCGTTATCGTTAAATGCAAAATTCTTATATACACCCGTTTTTTTTGCCTCGGCGATCTTATCCGTGATCTCCTGTGACAAAAGTTCAAATTTCAGCATTCAAGACCTCCTCAATCCATTAGGTCAGCAAACCTTCATTAAATTCACGCATATATTATATCATATATTCCGATTATTTGCAAATGTTTTTTTCGGTTACCTACAAAAATATGTGCCGTACGCAAAAGCGAGCTGTCACAGATAAATGACAGCCCGCGGGTATGCGTATAAATTATTTGTACTTTTTGTTTCCGCGCACGTTTTGTGACGGCTTCTTTGCAAAATCAGGCTTGAAATACTGATAAAGATTACAAGGTATCATACCGTTATAGAGTTTTCTTACTTTATCCGCGCGCTGACCGTACAGCTTTTCAAAGTATTCACAAGAGGTTATTATATAGGCTTGCCAAGGATAAAGTTTTTTAAATTCTCTGCCCATATCGCGATAAAGACGCTCGACAGCGGCTCTTTCTCCCATTCGTTCGCCGTAAGGAGGGTTACATATTATGGAGCCTCTGACGCCTTCGGGCTTATGATCTGATATAGTTACCGCATCCATATTGAATATTTTTATATGCTTGCTGACACCCGCACGATCTGCGTTTGACTGTGCAAGCGCAAGGCACTCGGGATCGATATCCGACGCATATGCGGTAAAACCGCAATCCTCATTAATTTTGGAACGAGCCTCTTCCCGAGCTTTTTCCCAACTGTCGTACGGGATAGACTCAAACTTTTCTCCGGCAAATCTGCGATAGAGTCCCGGCGCACGGTTTGACAGAAGAAGTGCCGCTTCTATTGCTATCGTACCCGAGCCGCAGAAAGGATCCCACAGCAGGATGTCCTCGCGCAGATGAGCATTTATCGCCATCGCCGCCGCCAATGTTTCGCGCAACGGAGCGATTCCTGCCTCGGGTCTGTACCCTCTCTTATGTAACGGAGCCCCTGACGTATCGATCATAACCGTAGCAACATCCTTGAATATAAAGAATTCGATCTGATATTTGTTTCCGCTCTCTTCAAACCAATCTATACCGTAGCAGCTCTTAAGGCGTTCCACTGCTGCCTTCTTGATAATGCTTTGGCAGTCCGGCAAGGAAAAAAGCATACTTTTTATTGAGTGCCCTTTTACGGGAAAAGCGTCCTCGGGACCTATCCAATCTTCAAGCGGCAGTGCCCTCGTTCCTTGATACAGCTCATCGAATGTCCTTGCGTCAAACGAGCCGAGCTTGATGTATACACGTTCGGCAGTACGCAGGTTTATATTCGCACGCGCAATATCGTAAAGGGTTCCTTCAAACGTCACTCTTCCGTCTATGGTCTCGATCCTTTTGAGTCCGAGCGCATCTATCTCGTCTCCGAGAAATTTTTCAAGTCCGAAAAGGCAGGTTGCAACAAGTTGTAGTTTCATATAAATTCTCTTTCCGTTTCTTATATCAAAAATAAATATTTGCCACTATATCCGCGTGAAGCAAAAGATTTTTCACGGAATCATAGTCGTATGTCTGCTCGGGGATCTCGCCGCTTGAATAAAACGCAAGCCTTTGATCCGCACTAACGGAGATCGTATCGTCCCCGAGGGAGACAATGTACATT